>JAGMDW010000172.1 GCA_023128455.1 Desulfurellaceae bacterium | reverse complement strand
AACTCTTATCAAAAATAATAGAGATAATGCCTTCTGGACCGAAGTACTATCCTCAAGAACAAATAACCACAGAGACAGAAAGGTTTATCATTTCGGAGCTGATTAGGGAAAAGTTGATAGAAAAATTAAAACACGAAATTCCTTACTCCGTTGCAGTGCAAATAGAGGAGATAAAATATAGACAAGAAAAAAATATGTATTATATAAAGGCAATCATTTTTGTAGAAAGGGAATCGCAAAAGATTATAGTGATTGGAGAAAATGGGAAAATGCTGAAAGAAATTGGTACAATGGCAAGAAAATCTATAGAAGCATTTTTGGATTGCAGGGTGTTTTTGGAATTGTGGGTGAAGACAAAGCATAAGTGGACAAAAAAAGAAGAATGGGTAAAAAAGCTCATCCATCAGAGATTTTAATGGAAGAAAGCAGAACTATAGGTCTGCTAACAAATACAACGAGAAAATTGGTGAGGAAAGAAGCATACAAAAATTTATCCAACCTTCTTAGAAAACTACATCCGGCAGATATATCCAGTGTTATCCAAAACCTCACCCTTGATGAAAGCATGACTGTTATAAAAACCATTGAAGACCTTGATATAGTTACTCAAGTCATGGAAGATCTTGATGATTACACGGCCGCTGAAATTATAGAGCAAATGAGCGAAGACAAAGCGGCACATATCTTTGAAAAACTGCCATCCGATAAATCAGCAGATATCTATGAAAAATTATCGGAAGAAAAAACAGATATTATCCTCAGTAAATTGAGCGGTAAAAAACAGGAAGAAATAACAAAACTTCTGGTATATCCCAAGGATACAGCGGGCGGTATAATGGATCCAGATGTTTTTTCCGTAAATAAGAATCTATCGGTAAAAGAAGCAATGGATGTCATCAGAAGGATGAGCAAGAACAAAAATATCATCTATATATATGTGGTAGATGAAAATAGACATTTGGTTGGTGTGGTTTCTTTAAGAGCCCTGATTACCTCTGATCCTCAGGAGAGAATAGAAAATATAATGATGCCTCATGCTATTTCAGTGAGAACAGAGATGGATCAGGAAGAGGTAGCAAGGTTGGTAGATAAATACGATCTTTTAGCCGTTCCTGTAACGGACAACCTTAACAAACTGGTAGGCGTTATAAGTGTTGATGACATAATTGATGTAATAAGAGAAGAAACAACGGAAGATATGTACAAATTGGCAGGAACATCAGGGGCTGAAGTGAGTGAGCGTTCAATATGGAAAATCGTGAAATATAGGATGCCGTGGCTCTTGGTGAGCCTGTTTGGAGAATCTGTCTCTGGTGCAGTACTTCATAGTTTTGATAATACCCTTCAGCAGTTTATCTCTATCGCTTTCTTTATCCCGCTTATTATGGCTTTAGGAGGAAACACCGGCATACAATCACAAACAATTATCGTTCGAAGTATTGCTATAGGTAAAATAAGGGAACTTGGTATAAAATATATTGTTTTGAGACAACTGAGAGTGGCAATCACTATTGGTATAATATGTGGTATAATGGTAAGTGCGATCGCCTTTGTAACTCAAAGGGACATTGCATTAACTATAGCTGTGGGAACATCCTTGTTCTTGTCTATGTTTATTACCACACTGTTGGGTGTATTGATACCCGTGGGATTAAAGAAGGTAGGGGTAGATCCGGCGGTAAGTTCGGGTCCATTTATCACCAGTTTTAATGATATTATAAGTCTTATTATTTATCTTTCCATCTGCGTGGCAATGTTGAAAATTGTTTGAGGAGGGGAAATGAGTAAACTATTTGGTACAGATGGTATAAGGGGAGAAGCAAATATCCATCCTATGACCCCGGATATCGCATTCAGGGTAGGAAGAGCAGTGGCCTATGTATTTAGAAATAAACAAGAAAAACACAAAATTTTAGTGGGGAAGGATACGCGTCTTTCCTGTTATATGTTTGAACATGCTATTGCCGCTGGCATTACCTCGATGGGAGTAAATACATATTTGGTGGGACCCATGCCCACTCCTGCCATCGCATTTTTGGTGAGAAACATGAGGGCGGATGCTGGCATCATCATCTCTGCCTCACATAACCCATTCAATGATAACGGCATAAAATTTTTCTCTAAGGAAGGAAAAAAATTGCCAATGAAGATTGAACAGGAAATAGAGAAACTTACACTCTCCGATGAGATAAATCATATAAGACCAACGGGAAAGAATATAGGGAAAGTGTTCAGAGTGAGAGACACGCTGGGTAGATATGTGGTATATGCGAAATCTACTTTTCCGGAAAATCTTTCATTGAATGGTTTAAGAGTGGTGATAGACTGTGCAAATGGTGCAACATATAAGGTTGCACCCATTATATTTGAAGAATTGGGAGCAGAGGTATTTCCCATCAGTATAGATCCTAACGGGACAAACATTAATGAAAAATGTGGCTCTCTTCATCCATCCTGTATTCAGGAAGCTACCAAAGTATACCGTGCGGACATAGGGATCTCCTTTGATGGAGATGGTGATAGAGTTTTATTCTGCGATGAAAATCAGGAAATAGTGGATGGAGATGAAACTATGGCTATTTTGGCCAAACACATGAAACAAAAGAACAAATTAAGTAAAAATACAGTAGTAGCGACGATCATGAGCAATTTAGGGTTGGAGAGATTTCTCAAAAAAGAGCAGATAACCCTCATTAGAACAGATGTTGGTGATAGAAACATTGCCCAATTAATGTTTGCTAATGGCTACAATTTGGGTGGTGAACAGTCTGGTCATATTGTTTTAAGCGATTTCAACCCCACTGGAGATGGTGTAGTTACCGCCTTGCAGGTGTTGTCAATTATGAAAGAAGAGAGCAAGAAGTTGTCTGAAATGAAGAGAGAATTTATAAGAATACCTCAAAGAACAAAGAGTGTTTATGTGAGCAAGAAGATTCCATTGGATGAAATAAAAGAGATAAAAGATGTAATAGATGAGGCTGAAAAAACATTGAGCAACAAGGGAAGAATTATCGTGAGGTATTCAGGCACGGAACCCGTGGTTCGCATAGCAGGCGAATCAGAGGACAAAAATGCGCTAAATACCTGCATCGATAACATCTCAGATGTGGTTAGAAGATGTCTTCTCTAACCACCCCAATAACGCAAAAGTAGAGGTGCAATAATCAGGGAGATAACGGACATAAGTTTTATTAAGATGTTCATAGTAGGACCTGATGTGTCCTTAAACGGATCACCTACTGTATCGCCTATAACGGTAGCCTTGTGAGCTTCTGATCCCTTACCGCCTAAAAATCCTCTTTCAACCAATTTTTTGGCATTGTCCCAAGCACCACCGGAGTTAGCCATAAACAGTGCTAACATTACGCCGGACACGAGTGCGCCTAAAAGCGTGCCTCCCAAGGCTTCTCTACCTAACAGGAAACCAATGACTGGTGGTACGCAAATAGCTATGATACCAGGGAAAATCATTTTTTTAATAGAGTTTTTTGTAGTGATGGAAACGCATTTTGCAGGATCACACTTTGCCTTTCCTTCCATGATGCCGGGAATTTCTCTCCATTGCCTTCTTACCTCTTCTACTACTAAAAAGGCTATTTTGCCCACTGCTCTCATGGTTAAAGCTGCCACAAGAAATGGTATACACCCTCCAAAAAGCATCCCTATCATTACTTTAGGATCGGTAATGTCAATGCCAGTTATACCTACAGCTTGAGT
This sequence comes from Desulfurellaceae bacterium, assembly GCA_023128455.1. Taxonomy (GTDB): domain Bacteria; phylum Campylobacterota_A; class Desulfurellia; order JAGGSF01; family JAGGSF01; genus JAGGSF01. Next base: position 17,380 of record JAGMDW010000172.1, on the reverse strand, counting down.
ATAAGCTATAAAGAAAGCAAGGGCAGTCATAGCGGCAGCACCAATGGCAAAACCCTTTCCTATAGCTGCCGTGGTATTACCCAAGGTATCCAAGCTATCTGTAATTTCTCTTACTTTTGGATCTAATCCACACATTTCTGCAATACCTCCTGCATTGTCAGCAGCAGGTCCATAAGCGTCAACAGACATAGTAACACCTACCGTAGAAAGCATGCCCACCGCGGTGATAGCTACACCATAAACACCAGCAGATGTATATCCCAGATATGTGGCTATGCATAAAAATATAATAGGAAGAACTGTGCTTTCCATGCCATAGGATGTGCCGGAAATTATCACCGTAGCAGGTCCTGTTTTAGACGATTCGGCAATTTTACTTACAGGTTTACCAGAGGTATAATACTCTGCTATTAATCCTATACAAATACCTGCTAAAAGACCCCAAAAAATGGCCCAGAATACACCGATGGGGAGTGAAACTGCTCTATCAATAAAGTATGTGAGAATAATTAAAATCACTGCCCCTACATATGTTGCATATCTCAAAGCAGCTTGAGGACTTATTTTTTTTAGAATATTAATGGAAAAGATAGCCACAAAAGAAGAAATCAATCCAGCCATAGCTACCAACAAAGGCATGGCCATGTAGCTTGAACGCAACATTTCCTTTCCGGGAGCTAAAACCATTGTAGCTCCCACCGCAATAGTGGCCACAACAGCACCTACATAAGATTCAAAGATATCCGCTCCCATCCCTGCTATATCACCTACATTATCACCTACCAAATCTGCAATAACCGCTGCGTTTCTGGGGTCATCTTCAGGAATTCCTGCCTCTACTTTTCCCACCAGGTCTGCTCCTACATCAGCACCCTTGGTGTAAATGCCCCCTCCCATACGGGCGAATAGGGCTATTGAACTGGCGCCCATAGAATAGCCAGTGATAATATATGCAGTAGTAATATCCCTGCAGAATATATAGTATAAAATGCCCAAACCCAGCAGTCCTAAGCTGGCCACCGAAAGTCCCATCACAGAACCACCGTAAAATGAAACCAGCAATGATTTTTCTTGCCCTGTTGCTCGAGCTGCTTCTGTAGTCCTCACACTGGCTGTGGTGGATGAATTCATACCAAAAACACCTGCTAACATGGAACTTATTGCTCCAGCTAAAAATGCTAAAGCAGTTTGATAATTGATAAATATTGCTAATAGAACAAACACTACAATTATAAAGATAGATAAAGCGGTGTATTCCCTCTTCAAAAACGCCGCTGCGCCTACACGAACAAGCCCGGCGATCTCCTGCATGCAGGGATTACCCATTGGTTGTTTCTTTACATAAGTGAAAATTATCCACGCAATAAACAAGCCTATAACACCCAACAACGGTGCATAAAATACCATGCTTTCCATTAACTCACCTCTCTTTGCTCATAAAAATATGATTAATATGAAAACAGAGTATACTTAAGCATCTTTGATGAATCAAGAAAATTTTAACTCCCGTGATTGCCGTTTAGAAATTTCGCAAAAAGATTGTTAATGGCAGTGTTTTTGCAGGTGTTTGCGACAGTTGCTTGACAACTGTTTGTTTCATTTGCAAGCAAATGACGAAGTTGTTTGGCTTGAAAAATAATAAAAGTTTTTGTATTTTTGGGTTGTGGTTAGTGTTATAATAGTCGCTGCTGGGATAGGACAGAGGTTTAGAGAAAAAAAGCAGTTTGTGAAAATTGAGTTAAAACCTCTCATTGCTTATACAGTAGATAGATTTAATAAGAATAAGAACATAGACGAAATAATAGTTGTAATTGGAGAAAGAGATAAAACTGTTATGCAACAGATCATAGAAAAATATGATTTCAATAAAGTAAGAAAAATAATTAGTGGGGGGAAAAGGAGGATTGATTCTGTTTATCAAGGAATAAAAGCTTGTTCGAAAGATACATCCGTGTGTCTTGTTCATGATGGTGTAAGACCAAATGTAAGCGAGAGAATAATAAATGAGATAGTAAAAAAGGCACAGAGAAATGCCGTTATTTGCGGTATAAAACCCAGGGATACAGTAAAAATGGTGGAAGGCAGTAAAATGCATACTTTAAATAGAAAATCGCTTATTTTATCCCAAACTCCGCAAGGTTTTCCCTTTAAATTGTTTTCGGCTGCTATAAAAAGAGCCATTGAACAAGATAAAGATTTCACTGATGATGCAGCTATATGGGAATGGTTTTATAATGGTGAAATAGACATAGTGGAGGGGGACAGGATGAACATAAAGATTACTTACAAAGAAGATATGGAATTGGAAAAATGTCTTTTAAAGTTGGTATAGGATTTGATGCCCACCAGTTCACTGAAGGAAGAAAATTAATCTTAGGTGGTGTACGGATAGATTACCCTTTGGGGCTTGATGGCTGGTCTGATGCCGATGTGTTGACACACGCTATCTGTGATGCACTACTGGGTGCAGCCGGAATGGATGATATTGGCACTCATTTTCCCAATGTTGAACAGTATAAAGATGTGTCCAGCATGATGTTTCTTGAAGAGACAAGGGAAATGCTTGACAAAAAAAGTTTTTACATATGCAACATAGATGTTACGATTATTGCTCAAAAACCTACCATATCACCATATAAACAAAAAATGAAAGAAAATATAGCTTATACTCTAAAAATAAAAATAGATCAGATTAACATAAAAGCAACAACGACGGACAAAATGGGTTTTACGGGAAGAGGCGAGGGTATAGCGGTCTTAGCTATAGTAGGACTGGGGATGTAATGCAGGGATTAGGGAGATTACTTATTTTTGTAGGTATTGTATTTGTTGTTATAGGGTTTTTATTTGTCGTTTTTCCAAAGATACCATATATCGGTAAGTTACCTGGAGATATATATGTAAAAAAAGACAATTTCAGCTTCTACTTTCCGCTTGCAAGTTGCCTTATTTTAAGTATAATCGTTTCACTGATTTTGTATTTTCTGACTAAACATTAAGGAGGTGTATAGTGTTGTCAATTGCTTATGCGGCAGGGGAAGGGGCTTCTCAGGGGATGGGTTCTATAGCCGGCATTCTTCCCTTTGTGTTGATTATTGTAATATTTTATCTCTTTCTTATTCTCCCTCAGCAAAAACAGAGGAAGAAACATAGAGAATTTGTTGACTCGTTGAAGAGAGGAGATAAAGTTATTATTTCTAGCGGTATCTACGGCACGATCACAAAAATAGAAGAAAACACGGCTCATTTAGAAATAGCAGATGGAGTAAATATAAAGATTTTGAAAAACAATATTACATCTAAACTGTAAATGCAAAAGAGTGTTCTTGTCAGATTAATTATCATTGCTATTATTCTTATATTGTTTGTTGTTTATGCTATCCCTACTTTTGTAAAGAATAAGGATTCTTTGCCTTCTTTTTTCCCAGAAAAAGTAGTTCATTTAGGTTTGGATTTAAAAGGTGGAATGCACCTGGTTTTAGGTGTAGATACTGAAAAAGCAGTAGAGACCATTGTGGAAAGGGCGGCTCGTCAACTAAGAATACAATTAGATAAAGAAAAAATAGCCTATGATGAAGTAACACCCAAAAAAGCTGAAATAAGTATCAGCCTTATTGACCCCCTGGACAATGGTAAATTGTTGGAATTGATAGATAGAAACTACCCCCATTATACGATAGTGAAAGAAACATTACCTATTGTGATAAAATTAGATAAAAAGGCAGTGGCAAAGATTCATACTGATGTCGTAGAACAAGCATTAAGTATAATACGAAACAGGGTAGATCAGTTTGGTGTAACTGAACCTACAATTTTAAAATATGGGAAAGACAATATTATCGTTGAGCTTCCTGGTATTAAAAATCCTGCAAGAGCAGTGAGACTCATCGGCAAAATGGCAAGATTAGAGTTAAAACTCGTTGATGAAAAGGCAGATATAACAGAGGCCTTACAAGGGAATCTACCCGAAGATGATGAACTACTTTATCAGATAAAACGGGATCCATATACAGGGGAGACGGAAAAGATACCTATGGTAGTAAAGAGGGATACCATAATAAGCGGTGAGATGCTGAAAAGCGCGAGAGTGAGCTTTGGTCAAACCTTAAACCAACCTCATGTAACTTTTGATTTGAATTCTGAAGGGGCAGGCATCTTTGCGCAGTTTACAGGCAGTCATGTGGGTAAAAAATTAGCTATTGTATTGGATAATATTATTTATTCTGCACCTGTTATCCAGGAGCGTATTGGTGGAGGAACAGGGCAGATTACAGGGAGTTTTACCACCAAAGAGGCACATGATTTAGCTATTGTTTTGAGAAGTGGATCATTGCCAGCGCCGGTAAATGTGTTGGAAAACATTACTGTTGGCCCCTCGCTGGGGAAAGATTCTATAAAAAAAGGTGCAATGTCGGCTTTTGCAGGTGCTATTTTAGTTCTTCTGTTCATGATCTTTTACTACCGTGCAGCCGGTTTTCTGGCTGATTTTGTCCTTATCTTAAACATCATCATTATATTTGGCGCATTGGCTATGTTCGGTGCTACACTGACCTTGCCTGGATTGGCAGGAATTGCCTTAACTATCGGTATGTCTGTGGATGCAAATGTGCTTATATTTGAAAGAATAAGAGAGGAATTACGAATAGGCAGAACCATACATGATGCTATAAATACCGGATATAAACGTGCCACCTTGACCATATTTGATGCTAATATTACAACCCTTATCACAACATTGGTACTTTATCAATTTGGAACAGGCCCTATCAGAGGGTTTGCTGTTACCTTAAGTATCGGCATTATAGCCAATATGTTTACAGCTATTGTGGTAACCAAACTTGTCTATGATATTGTGTTGATGAAATTCTCACCTAAGAAACTCAGCATATAGGAGGAGCAATGGAGTTTATAAGCCCTAAGGTGAATATAGATTTTGTGAAGAAAATGAAAATGGCAGCGGTGATTTCTTGTATCATCATAGTTATAGGTATAATCTCTTTGATTGCTCATGGTGGTCCCAGGTGGGGCATTGAATTCAAAGGGGGTACATCCATTCAGGTTCTATTTAAAAAACCTGTTTCTGCGGTTTCTTTAAGGATGAGTTTAAAAGAGGCAGGATTTCCTCAAACAAAGATTCAGAAATTTGGAAGGGGGAATGAATTCCTTATATATAGTGCAAAATTTTCATCTGGTGTAAAGAATATTGCAGATGGGATAAAGCAGGCCTTGAGAAGTTCCTATGGAAGTGATTTTGAGATAAGAAAGGTAGATATAATAGGTCCAAAAATTAGCAAAGATTTAAAGAAAAAAGGTATTATGGCGATGATTATAGCTGTTTTTGCTATACTCGTTTATGTGGGGTTGAGATTTCAATTCAGGTTTGCTACAGGAGCGGTTTTCGCTTTAATACACGATGTGCTGATCACTATTACCGTTCTTTCCTTATTTAATTTTGAGTTCACATTGGATATTATCGCTGCACTTTTAATGATCATAGGCTATTCTTTGAATGATACGATAGTGGTATTTGATAGGATTAGGGAAAGAGTGAGAATGGCAAAAAAGATATCCAGGAAACTGGCATTAAACAGAGGAATTAACGAGGTATTATCTAGAACAATTCTTACCACTCTCACCACATTTTTTATTATACTCTGCCTTTTTTTCTTGGGCGGCGGAGTAATTCATGGCTTTGCTTTTGCCTTGCTTATCGGAATATTGTCAGGAACATACTCCTCCATCTTTATTGCCAGCCCCATGCTTCTCGTATTCAAGGGTGAGCTTTTACCTCCGCCAAAGGAAATCAACCTACAAGAGAAGTTTAAAGTCTCCCCTTGATTGAAAAATTAGCGCCTTACCATCAGCGTTCCGCACTTAGGACACTTTATTTGATAACAAGACAAGCCTCTTCTGTGAGGAGTGCTATATCCGCATTTTGGGCATACGCAGTTTCCACCTGCACCCATTCCTCTTCCTCCACCCATTCCTTTACCGCCTTGTCCTGTTCCGCGACCCGTTCCGCCGCCTTGTCCTTGCCCCATCATTTGTGTCATAAAAACCTCCTTTGGATGAAGGTTTTTACGCTCAAATCAAAGATTTGTGTCATAATCACTTTTCCTCACTTTTTTTTAGCTCATCCAATTTTTTTTCTAAGCTTGTAGTTTGTTCTCTTAATGCTTTAATTTCTCTTTCGATATAATCTCTCTCATCCGCGATTGAAGGTGTATAGTAAGGTGTGGGTGTGTTGTAGGGCGGGTAAAACGCTCCAGCCCATCTCCCTCCGAATCCTCTACCCCATCCTCTTCCCGCAGAGAAACCAGGGCCGCCAAAACCTGCGCAGTATCCTAACCCTCTTCCTGTTCTTGCTCCTAACCCTAAAGGGCCTGTTCTATCTCCACCAGGCATATCTAATACCTCCTTTTTTAAATAACTTTTCACAAGATATTCCTATTCAAATTTTTTCAAGTTACACGCTTACTTCTTTTTCTTTAAGTTTTTCTTTAAGCTCTAATAATTTTTCTCTTAAAAACTGCATTTCTTTCTTTAATCTTTCCAATTCGTCATTTTCTGTGGTTTCAGATGGAACTTCTTTTGGAATAGCTTCTTGAGTAATATTCCCCTTCAAGTATCCATTTAAAACATCTTTTACTCTACCATATACACCTGTTATAGGTTTAACCCCAAGAGAACTGAAGTGCTCTTGTGCTTTTGGCCCCATACCACCTGTAAAGATAACATCTGCTCTGTGCTGCGCAATGTAATTGGGCACATCGCCCGGTTGATGGGAATCTAAAAATGGCGTCTTTTCCACTTTTATGTTTTTTATTTCTTTTCCTTCTATCTCTATAAATGTGTAATAGGGACATCTTCCAAAGTGGTATGCCACTACGGTATCCAAGCCTTTTTCATCATTACATGCAAAAGCCAAAATCATTTTACCTCCTCTCAAAAATTTGTCTTCTTTTTTTCTCTTTTCCTGCAATATCTCGCTTGCATAGGACAGCAGCTTAAATACACTATCTGTCCCTATTGACCATATATAACCATCTCTTTCTCTTTTTGCCATTACAATTCCTACATCATATAAAATACTCAAATGACGAGAAACAACCGAAGGATGGAGTCTTAAAAAATTAACAATTTCGTATGTATGTTTTCCTCCGCTCTTTAAAAACTGTATGATTCGCAAACGCTGGTCACTCGCCAATGCAAAAAATAGAACACCTCTTTGATCATGAGGAAAAAGTAAATGGCATCCGCCTCTCCGCATCTTTTCTCCTTTGCACAATTCTGCAATAATAATATAACAATATTGAAAATAGTCAAGTAACAGTTAGAGGTAGTTGTCAGAAAGAATAAAGAAGTCATTCCCCTAACAATCTCTTGCATATTTATTTTTGTTCTTGTTGTCTTAATCACCTATACTATAATCATTATCTTTTGTCAGATTGTAACCCCTAATGTTATTTTCTTATTGCATCTTATATAAACAATTGACAGAGAAAAAATTCGTGCTAATCTATATATACATATTTTTGAGGAGGCTAAGATGAAGGAAAAGATCATGGATGAGTTGAAAAAGGTTAAATTTCCTGAACATACAAAAAGCATCATAAATTTAGGTATAGTAGAGGATGTAGAGATAGGTGAGAATGGAGAAGTTACGGTAAAAGGCTCATTGGGCATAGAAGATGAAACAACCTCACAAAAATTAAGATCAAGTATAACACAGGCATTAGAAAAGATAGAAGGTGTAAAAAAGATCAATGTAAAGATAGGAAAAAAGAATATTGTTCCTCGGATAAAACACATTATCGGCACGACTTCAGGAAAGGGTGGCGTGGGTAAAACCACGGTAAGTGTGAATATAGCTCTGGCGCTGGCTAAATTAGGCCAAAAAGTAGGTATCTTGGATACAGATATTTATGGACCAAATGTACCAAAAATGATGGGCATAGAAGAAGAAGCTATAAGATTAAACCAAGAGGATAAAGATAAAATGTTACCCGTGGAAAAAAAGGGCATTAAGGTATTCTCCATTGGCAACCTTATTCCTAAGGGAACGGCACTTATCTGGAGAGGACCATTAATTCATAAGACAATAGAACAATTCCTGGAAGATGTTACCTGGGGAGATTTAGACTTTTTGGTTGTAGATTTTCCTCCGGGGACAGGCGATGCCCAGCTGTCTATGGCACAACTGACCAATATAACAGGCGGTATTATTGTCACGACACCGCAAGATGTGGCTTTAATGGATGCCGCAAGAGCAGTAGATTTCTTTAAAAAACTAAAGATTCCTGTGCTTGGTGTAATTGAGAACATGAGTTACTTTGTTTGTCCTCACTGTGGTGAAAAAGTGGATATATTCAGTCATGGTGGAGGAAAGAAACTCAGTATTCAGCTTTCCTTGCCATTCTTAGGAGAAATACCTATTGATATAGATATCAGAACAGGTAGCGATGAAGGAAAGCCCATTGTGGTTAGCAAACCTGATTCATTAGGAGCTAAAGCCTTTATAAATGCAGCAAAAAAGATTATAGAAGAGATGAAAACCTTAGAAACATTATAAAAAAATGAAAATCTTTGATATCTTTAGAAAATCGCCGTTCCAATCCCTGCAGGAAATGATGAATAGTGGGAATGAGTGTGTTAAACTCATTACACCTATTTTTGACGCTTTTTTATCAGGGAAAGAGGAAGAAGTTCAAAGACTGGCAGAAGAAATCTCTGACAAGGAATATGAAACAGATATAATCAAAAATGAAATCAGGAGTTCTTTGCCTAATAGTATATTTATGTCAGTAGCACGAGGAGATGTATTAGAAATTATTACCTCTATAGATGCCATTGCCGATGCTGCAGAGGATGTAGGTGTTTTACTCTCTTTTAAAATGATAAAAGTTCCTTCTGGGTTGGTAGAGAAAGTAAAATACTTTGTGGAAAAGGTAATAGATGTGGCTAATCTCTCTAAGACAGTGGTTGATGAATTGGAAACATTGAGGGAATCCTCATTTGCGGGACCAGAAACAAAACATATCACTGAGTTGCTGGACAAACTGAACCAAGAAGAACATAAAACAGATAAGTTAGGATATGAGATTAGCAAGATTATATTGAATACCTCGGAGCAATTCAATTTTGCTGATTTATGGTTGTGGTTAAAAATTATACAGGCTACGAGTGATGTAGCCAATGCTGCAGAGAAATTGGGTAACAGGATTAGACTCATTATCTCTAAATAAATATGCACAGTATTCTTCTTATCATTGCCATCATTTTCGCACTTTATATGGCGTGGAATATAGGAGCAAATGATGTAGCTAATGCTATGGGTACATCTGTTGGCTCACGCGCCCTTTCATTTAAACAGGCAATAATAGTTGCTGCCATATTTGAATTTGCCGGTGCAGTGCTTGTGGGTGGTCACGTTACGGGTACCATTGCTAAAGGGATAGTCAGCCCTACAAGCTATGCAGCTAATACATTTGCGCTGGGCATGGTATCCAGTCTGCTTGCCTCTGCCATCTGGCTGAACATTGCCTCCCGTTTAGGCATGCCTGTTTCTACCACTCATTCTATAGTGGGTGCAGTCATGGGATTTGGTATTGTGGGAAGCGGATTTTCCTCCATTCATTGGGCAAAAGTTCTACAAATTGCATTGAGCTGGATCATCTCTCCCTTGATGGGAGCCTTTATTGCTTTTCTTATCTTTTCTTTTATAAAAAAATTGATTCTTCAGGTAGATAAGCCTGTTGCTGCTGCTAAGAAATACGCACCTTATTTAGCGTCCTTAGTTATTTTAATACTTACTTTTGCTATTTTTTATAAGGGTTTAAAAAACTTACACCTATATCTTTCGTTTAACAAGGTATTACTTGTTGCTTTTGTGATTTCCGCTATCACATTTTTTGTGACCAAGATGCTCACCGCTAAGGTGGAGGTGAGGGAGGTATCTTACAAAAAAAGATATCCTCAGGTAGAACGTATATTCAAAGGATTGCAGATAATAACTGCTTGTTCCATGGCTTTTTCGCATGGTGCAAATGATATAGCAAATGCTGTGGGACCGTTAGCAGGAGCAGTATTTGCCTACAAATTTACAGAAGGCATATCAGCAATATATACACCGGTGTGGGTTTTAGGTATAGGAGCTTTGGGCATCGTTATTGGACTGGCTACTTATGGATTTAGAGTGATCATTGTCATTGGTAGGAAGATCACCGGTATGAACCCTTCAAGAGGATTTTCGGCAGAACTTGCTGCAGCCACTACTGTTTTACTCTGTTCCAGATTGGGTCTTCCCGTATCAACTACTCATACCCTGGTTGGTGCTGTGATTGGTGTAGGTCTGGCCAGAGGTATAGCATCCTTAAACTTGAGAATTATTAAAGATGTTTTCTTAGCATGGATTTTAACTGTGCCTATAGCGATGGTTCTATCCATTGTAATATACCTCATTTTAGGAATGTTTTTTAGATGAGAATAGCATCCATAGATTTGGGCACAAATACGCTGAGAATACTCATTGCCAATGTAAAACAAAACAGGCTATATCCTCTTTTTTCGCAAAACGCATTGGTTAGGATAGGAGAGGGTATATCTAAACAAAAATTGCTTAAAGTCCCAGCTATGGAAAGAACGATATCTGCACTTGAAGGATTCAAGAAAAAGATAGATGAATTTCAGGTTCAAGAGGTATTATTTTTAGCCACCAGTGCATTGAGAGAGGCAGAAAATAGAGATGTTTTTTTGAAAAAGGTAAAGAAAATAGGTTTTTCACCTCAGATAATCAACGGAAAGAAAGAAGCAGAACTTACTACGAAAGGTGCTCTATTTCTGCTCAAAGAGAAATATAAATTGAACAATACCAATCTCTTTTTTGATTTAGGCGGTGGAAGCACGGAATTTGTCATCTTTGATAAAGGAATAAAACATATCTTAAGTATTCCTCAAGGAGTGGTAAAACTCACAGAATCCTTTTTATTACATGATCCTCCAGCAAAGAAAGAATTAGATAAATTAAGGGATTTTGTTGGATATACATTATCTGAATTATTGAAGGATTTCTTGAGCTATCCAATAAAAGAGATCATTGGTGATGCAGGAACGGTAACCACTCTGTCTGCTATTGCTTTAAAACTTAAAAAATACGATGAAGAAAAAACCACAGGATTTCATCTAAAGAAAAAAAAGATAGAAGAATTAAGAGAGAAAATGGTAAGATTAACTGCAAAGGAAAGGCTGCATCATTTTCCCATATTAGAAAAAGGAAGAGAAGATGTAATTGTAAGCGGATGCATATTCCTGGAGGAATTGTTGGATTTGTCTAAAAAAGATGAGATAATCTCCACCGATGGGAGTCTGCGGGAAGGCATTATTGTGGAGAGATTTTCTCTACCCTGGACTTAACAATGCCATCTTGCAGTTGTGTTTTTAATGTAGATTTAAGAGAAACATCCTTTGCGGTTTTTATTACCTGTCCTGCTTCATTATATGTTATGGAATAACCTCTTTTTAAAATAGATGCAGGGTTAAGCGCACTTAATTTCTCCTTTAGTCCCTTAAATTGTTCCCCTTTTCTTTCATATACAATATTTATTTCTCTAATTATCTTTTCTGTTAAATCATCTATTTTTCTCATCCTATCCTGTAATGAAGAGATAAATCTAAGTATGTTTTTTTCACCCCAGGTAAGGTCATATTCTCTCTTTCTCATTTCAAACATCCTTAAGGCATTGTTTTTTATACTATTTCTAATTAAATTTATTTTTTCCAAAAGTTCGAATCTGTTTTTTACAACCAGTTCTGCCGCGGCCGAAGGAGTGGGTGCACGCAAATCTGCAACGAAATCTGCAATGGTAAAATCTATCTCATGGCCTATAGCACTGATTAAAGGATAACGACAGTTATGAATTGCTTCCGCTACCCCCCTTTCATTGAATGTCCACAAATCTTCCCACGAACCTCCGCCTCGGGATAAAATCACCACATCTACATCTATAAAGCCTGTATTTATTATATTAAGAGCCTGTATTATCTCATGTTTCGCTGTTTCTCCTTGAACTTGCACTGGATAGATGTAAAGTTCAATACCTCTTGCTCTTCGTGAAATAATATTGACAATGTCCCTAACAGCTGCGCCAGTAGGAGAGGTTACCACTATAATCTTTTTGGGGAAAGGGGGAATGGGTTTTTTATGTTCAAAATAACCCTTTTTTTCTAATTCTTGTTTCAATTGATCAAAAGCAAGTTGTTTTGCTCCCAATCCTTCAGGTTCAATATGCCCTACGATGAGTTGATATTCACCCCGAGGAGGATAGACACCAATATTGCCCAAAGCAATAACTTTCATTCCATTTTTTGGCAAAAAGCCTATCTTTTGAGTTGTACTTCTGTAAATTACCGCTCGTATGCTGCTTTTTTCATCCTGTAATGAAAAATACATGTGTCCAGAAGAGTGATGTTTGAAATTGTTTATTTCTCCTTCTACCCACACTCTGCGGAAATTTTCTTCTAAAAGATTTTTTATATGCATAGTGAGCTCTGTTACAGAATAGACAGCCTTCATATTTTCATTTTAACATGAAAACACAGCTGATACAAATCTACAATACATATAGATCTTTTTATGAGGCAATTCGAAATATTGCAAATTTTCCAAAAAGTGATAAAATGAGGGGCAACAGTGGAAGTTTTATTGAATTTTATTGAATTTTATTTTAAAGGAGGGTGTCATGGCAACAAGAATTGAAACGGATTCTATGGGCAGCATTGAAGTAGAAGACGACAAGTATTGGGGTGCACAGAGTCAGCGTTCATTACAGAACTTCAAAATAGGCGATGAAAGAATGTCAAGAGAAACAATAAGGGCTCTTGGTATTTTAAAGAAAGCATGTGCTCTGGCAAACATGGAATTGGGAGCTTTGGACAAAGAGAAAAGTAATTTGATTGCAAAAGCAGCGGATGAGGTAATTGAAGGCAAACTGGATGAGCATTTTCCACTGGTGGTATGGCAGACAGGGAGTGGCACTCAGACCAACATGAATAGCAACGAAGTCATTTCAAACCGGGCAATAGAGATGGCTGGAGGGAAACTGGGTAGCAAAGACCCCGTTCACCCAAACGACCATGTAAACATGTCTCAATCATCCAATGATACATTCCCAACCGCCATGCACATTGGTGCCGTTGAATCTATCGTTCATAAGCTGATTCCTGCTTTGGAGCACCTAAAGGAAGAGCTGGACAAAAAAGTAGAAGAGTTCAAGGACATTGTGAAAATAGGAAGAACTCACCTTCAAGACGCAACACCGCTGACATTAGGGCAGGAATTCTCTGGCTATACCAAACAAATAGAGTTAAGCATAGAGAGAGCTAAGAATTGTTTAAAAAATCTTTATAGACTTGCTTTAGGTGGAACTGCAGTGGGGACAGGTCTAAATGCGCCCCTTGGTTTTGATGTATTAGTTGCTAAAAAGATTGCAGAGATTACCGGTCTTCCATTTGTAACTGCAGATAACAAGTTTGAAGGATTAGCTGCTCATGATGCAATAGTGGAAGCCAGTGGAGTTATGAAAACCATTGCTGGCAGTCTAATGAAGATTGCCAATGATATTAGATGGTTAGCATGTGGTCCAAGATGCGGTTTTGGAGAAATGAGCATCCCTGCCAATGAACCCGGTAGTTCTATAATGCCTGGTAAGGTTAATCCTACTCAGTGTGAAGCTATGACTATGGTTGTAACCAGAGTATTAGGAAATGATGTAACTGTCGGCTTTGCAGGTTCTCAAGGGAACTTTGAGCTGAATGTGTTTAAGCCTGCTATGAATTACAGCTTGCTTCAGTCCATCAGACTTCTGGCAGATGCTACTGTAAGCTTCACAGATAATATGGTCGTAGGAATTACGGCAAATGAGAAAAGGATAAATGAATTGATGCGTAACTCGTTGATGCTGGTTACAGCATTGAGCCCATATATAGGCTATGACAAAGCGGCAAAGGTTGCACATGATGCCTTTGAAGAAGGAAGCACTTTAAAAGAAATGGCAGTTAAATTGGGATATGTGACAGAAAAAGAGTTTGATAAGATAGTAAAACCTGAAGAAATGGTAAAACCTGGTATTCCTAAGAAAAAGTAAAATATCCAATTTATAGGCAGGAGCAAAAATTTGCTCCTGCCTATTTCATTTATTTTAATCTTTTTAAAAAATGGATAGATTAAAAAAAATATTAAAGAGGATAGAAAAACACGGTTATAAAGCATACAACGATATTATAGGTAAATATAAATTCCATGAATTTGATTTAGAAATTGTTCATGTGCAAGGGGATCCTTTTGCCACACCATCTAAAATTACCATCTTTATCCCCAAAAAAATTCAAACAATATTTTTAAAAAACAAAATTAGGCGTATTGCTTTTGCCGATTATCTTTGTCGAAGGTTCAAAGAAGGTATCAGAAGATTTGCCAAACTAAATAGAGGAAGTGGTTCAAGTGGACTTATTTTTATTGAGGGAGGTGAACAGGTAGTTTTAGAAAGAAGCGCATGTGAAATAGATGAGAAGGGCATTGTCTTACGCATATTTATGGGGTTACCCGCTTACGGCAGGAGAATTTCTGCTAAAGATGCGGAAGAGATGTTCTTTAAAGAGATACCAAATATTTTAAATTACACCATAAATATAAATGAAAAAGAGACACAAACATTTGTGCAAATAATAGAAAATGCAGAATATTTAAGGGATAAATTGAAAGAGAAAGGTTTGTGTGTATTTATAGCCGATGATGCAATACTTCCTCGCTTAAGTGGCATATCTGATAAACCATTAAAAAAAGCTGTGCCATTCAAAAGTCCTCCATCTTTAAAGGTAGTATTTTCTCTTCCTGATGGAAAAGAAATCAGCGGTATGTGTATAAAAAAAGGTGTAACACTCATCGTAGGTGGCGGTTTTCATGGGAAATCCACTCTTCTTTCGGCAATTGAACAGGGTATATACAACCATGTACCAGAAGATGGAAGAGAATATGTAGTTTCTTCAAAAAGTGCAGTTTACATCTGCGCAGAAAATGGTAGATATATAGAGAATGTAAACATTGAACCATTTGTGTCATCCCTGCCTTTTGGCAAAGATACCATCCATTTTTCTACAGAAAATGCTTCTGGATCAACATCTCAAGCCGCGGCTATTGTTGAAGCTATAGAGGCAAAAAGCGAACTCTTGCTTATAGATGAGGATACATCCGCTACCAATTTCATGGTTAGAGATGCAAGGATGCAAAAACTCGTTTCAAAGACAAAAGAACCTATTACGCCATTCATTGATCAAGTAAAAGAATTATACAGAAACTTCGGTATATCCACTATCCTTGTCATGGGTGGATGTGGAGACTATTTTGATGTTGCCGATTGTGTTATCCATATGGATAGTTACATACCATACGATGTAACAGAAAAAGCACAAAATATCATACATTTATTGCCTACAAATAGAAAAAAGGAAGAGAAAAAAGAAATAAAAAATATAAAGAAACGCATCTTTAATAAAAATAGCATTTCACCTTATAGAGGAAAAAAGAAAAAGATTGATGGAAAGGGTACAACACTTATCTTCGGCAAGGAAAGAATAGATATGAAAACATGGAGACAAATTGTTAGTCCCTCTCAACTACGCATTATTGGGTTTATTATAGATTATATAAAACAAGACATTACAATAGATACTATAAAAGAAATAATAAAAAAGATAGAAAAAAACGGTTTATGTATTTTTCAACCATGTTATGGGAATATCACCTCGGTAAGATCGCAAGATATAATGGCCATCTTGAATAGGATGAGAAATACAAAATGCAAAGAGTAAGAAAGCGGGGTGTTGCCCCGCTTTCTTTATTTATTTACTTACCACTTCCGCTTTATAATTTCATGCTGCAACATAGCGATAGCTTTTGTAGGATTCAAATCCTTAGGACATGCGGCAATACAGTTCAAAACTGTATGACATCTCCACACACCATGCTTGCTGTTTACTATGTCTAATCTTTCACCCTTTCCTTCATCTCTGGTATCAAATACAAATCGTGTGGCATTTATCATCGCAGATGGACCTAAGTAATCCTTATCAGACCAATAGAAAGGACAGGACGAAGAACAACAGCCGCACAAGATGCATTCATAAAGACCATCCATTTTAGCCCTATCTTCCATGCTCTGTAGCCTTTCTTTCTCTGGTGGCGGCACCACCTCAATCAGATATGGCTTCACCATATAATACTTATTAAAGAAATCAGTAAAATCACATATTAAATCCTTAATCACAGGAAAGCCGGGCAAGGGTTTAACGGTAAGTGTAGTAGTGTTGTAGTCTTCAATATGCGCCATGCAAGAGGTGGTATTTACACCACATATATTCATACCATCTGAACCGCAAATACCCTCCCTGCAAGACCTTCTATAGGTAAGCGTTCCATCTTGCTCCCAGCGAATCTGATTCAATCCATCCAAAACCATCATACCCTTTTTTCTTAGTTCTACATCAAAATCCTGAAAGTAAGGAGATTCATCTTTTTCTGGATTATATCTAAATATCTTAAATATTACTTTGTCTCCAACATTCAAAACCATTTAACCCTCCTTTAATACACTCTTTTCTTGGGTGGAATAGATGGAATAGTCAGGGGTTGCATTCTTACCGGTTTATAATCTACAGTTGGATTGCCATCATCATCCATATAAACAAGCGAATGTCTTATCCAATTCTCATCATCCCTTTCTGGATAGTCTTCTCTGGAATGAGCACCCCTTGATTCTTCTCTTGCCAAACCGGCTGCTGTTTCAACTATAGAATTGTCAATAAGAGATTCCAATTCCAATATTTCTATAAGGTCAAGATTGAAGGTCATACTCTTGTCTTCCATATTTATCTTCTTGTATCTCTCCCTCAAGCCTTTCAGAATCTCCACTTGCTTTTTCATTCCTTCTCCAGTTCTAAACACAAACATGTTAGCTGCCATACTGTCTTGCAGGTCTTCCCAGACATCTATCATTCTTTCTGTGCCCTCTGATTCAAACAGTCTCCTCACTCTGTCCATGCCTTTTTTGGCATATTTCTCCGCCAAATATTCCTCAGCAGGATATGCAACATCTACATTCTTTTCTATTATCCATTTAGCCGCTGATATTCCTGCTCCTTTGCCAGACCACACTAAATCCAATAAGGAGTTTGCTCCCAACCTATTAGATCCATGAACGGATGGAGTAGCACATTCACCAGCGCCATAAAACCCAGGAACTGGAGTCTCTGGTTTATCCATACTTCCTAACACAAATTCACCGAATCTATTAGTCGGAATTCCACCCATATGATAATGCATTGTAGG
>JAGMDW010000171.1 GCA_023128455.1 Desulfurellaceae bacterium | reverse complement strand
TCCTGCGGACGCAGGCAGGTCTGTGGTTTTTCATATTCTATTTGTCACTATCCCGCTCAAGTTGATCTTTAAGCTTTTGTATCTCAGCTTTAATCTTAACCTTTTTCTCTTCTTCACATATAGGACAAGTAGGATGTTCTCCAGGAATGTAACCGTGTATGGGACAAATGGAAAAGGTAGGAGTTATGGTAAAATATGGGAGTTTGTAATTATTTATTACCTTTCTTGCCAAATTTTTAACAGATCTATAATCAGTCAAGGATTCGCCTAAAAATATATGAATAACCGTGCCCCCGGTGTATTTGCACTGTATTTCATCTTGTGAATCCAATACCTCAAATATATCATCACTCCAGTTCACAGGTAGCTGAGAAGAATTTGTATAAAAAACGCCCGATCCACTACCTTGACTAATAATATCAGGAAAACGCTCTTTATCCAATAAAGCCAAAGAATAAGAAGTTCCTTCTGCAGGCGTTGCTTCCAGGTTATAATTATCACCTTCTTCCTCCTGGAATTTCAACAATTTTTCCCTCATAAAATCAAATACCCTTAAGGCAAATTTTCTACCCCTCTCGTCGCCAACAGTACATCTGTACGGCTCGAAATTCAGGCAAGCCTCATTCATGCCAATAAGTCCGATTGTTGAAAAGTGATTTTTCCAATATTCCCCAAATCTCTTCTTAATATCTCTCAAGTAATGATGAGAATAAGGGTAAAGACCAGTATCCGTTAATTTTTCTATTACCTTTCTTTTTATGATTAATGATTCTTCAGCCATTTCCATCAATTTTTCCAATCTTTCAAAAAACTCTCTTTCCGTTTCAGACAGATAAGCAATCCTGGGCATATTTATGGTAACCACGCCAACACTCCCTGTTAGCGGATTAGAACCAAACAAACCACCGCCTCGCTTTGCTAATTGTTTTAAATCCAAGCGTAATCGGCAACACATACTTTTAGCATCTTCTGGCTTCATATCAGAATTAACAAAATTTGAGAAGTATGGAATACCATACTTTCTCGTCATCTCCCATATAGGTATGTAATTTTCGTTATCCCACTCAAATTCCTTTGTAATGTTGTAAGTCGGGATGGGGAAGGTAAAGGGTCTCCCCTTTGCATCGCCCTCTGCCATCACTTCACTAAAGGCTCTATTGAACATATCCATTTCCCTCTGAAATTCACCATAGCCTACATCTTGTAATTTACCGCCAATAATCACTGCTTTATGCTTCATAAAATCAGGTATCTTTAAATCCAGTGTAATATTAGTAAATGGTGTTTGAAATCCCACTCGTGTAGGTACATTCATATTAAATAAAAATTCCTGCAATGCCTGTTTCACCTGTTTGTAGTCCATATTATCATATCTGATAAATGGACTCAGATAGGTATCAAAGTTAGAAAAAGCCTGCGCTCCAGCCGATTCACCTTGTAATGTAAAGAAGAAGTTTACACATTGGCCTAATGCAGCTCGAAAATGCTTGGCAGGTCTGGATTCTATCTTTCCTGACACTCCCCCGAAACCTGTCAAGAGCAAATCTTCTATGTCCCAACCTACGCAGTAGGCTCCCAGAAAATCCAGATCGTGAATATGGAAATCACCGCTTCTGTGGGCCTGAGTAATCTCTTTGGGATATATCTTCGTCAGCCAGTATTCCGAAACCACCTTTTTTACAATGTAGCTATTCAGGCCCTGTAAGGAGAAACTCATATTTGAATTTTCCCTCACCAGCCAATCTGATTGATAAAGATATGCTTCAATAAGACCGGCAGGGTCTAACAGCTTTTTTAATTCTCTTAATTCTTTATGTTTTTGACGGTAGAGTATATATGCCTTCGCCGTTTCATAGAGTTTGTTATCTAACAAAACATACTCTACAACATCTTGAATATCCTCTACACTGGATATATTTTCTTCACCATATCTCTTTTCCAGGATAAGCAAAGCCTCTCCACCCAGCTTTTCTGCCAACCTGTAATCATCCCTGTCCGTTGCTTTCAACGCCTTATATATAGCAGTTGTAATTTTATCCAGTTTAAAATCTACGATTTTGCCATCTCTTTTTACGATGCGACTGATCATTTTTACTCCTATCTTCTTATTTCACAATTGTTTACAAAATTAAATGCTGATTTTTTTAAGTTTTGCATCTCTTCCTCAGAAAATTGTTTTAAATGAGAGCAATCTCTCAATGTATTTTCCAATGAGCATACCTGAAGGAAGTAATTTTTTACTCCTTTAACCAGTTCAAAAATCTGTAGAAAATCCTCATAGGTAAGCGCAGGATAAAGGGTCGTGCGGAACTCATAATCTTTAAAATTTTTTATTATATCTATGGAGTTTTTTATCTTATTTACATCCACACATGATCCCACTACTTGTTCATATTTTCCAAGCGGCGCTTTCACATCCATAGCGATATAATCCAGGATATTCTTTTTAATACAAGCGTCAACAACCTCTGGATTTGAACCATTTGTGTCTAACTTTACCGAAAAACCCATCTCCTTCACTCTTAATATCTGTTTTATCAAATCCTTCTGCAATGTAGGTTCGCCACCTGTAAACTCCACCGCATCTATCTTCCCTTTTCTCTTCCCTAAATATTGCCATATTTCCTCTAAAGGAATGGGTTTCGCATATTCTTCCGGTAAAACCAAACTACGGTTATAACAATATGGACAGCGAAAGTTACAACCTATGGTAAAGATAATGGAACATATCTTACCAGGATAATCCGTAAGACTTGTTTTTTGAAACCCACCCACCTGCATAAAATAATGTTATATTAAGTCATAGACACTTGCAAGCAAAAGTATAGTACAATACTATAAAAGATGTGTAGAAAAATGGGTGGTATATTTCATCACCATCGTGGAAAAAGCGCGCAGGGCAAAGAGGCTGTGGGAAGGGTGATAAATACAGCGGATGCGGTGTTCTGTCCTTTAAACATAAACAGTCACTATGCATGTAATATGGTCAAAAACGCATGCAGAAAATCTGGTAAGCCTGTTTATTTTTTACGCACATCCAGCATAAGCACCTTTCGTAATGCACTCGCTGAGTGGGGTAAAAATTCACAGAGTGCATAGATTGTACTACTTTCACAAAAATGGATGGTGTATTTGCCATTTTAAGAGCAGAAAAAACCACATTTAAAACAGCAAAAGCGATGCAGGAAATCATGGAGAAGAATGTGCATGCAAAGATAGTTGGTGCTATTCTGAACGACATGGATCCCTCTTTAACTAAATATTATGGAGATTATTACAAATACTATGAAGATAGTCACAAAA
>JAGMDW010000170.1 GCA_023128455.1 Desulfurellaceae bacterium | reverse complement strand
GCATAAAATAATGTTATATTAAGTCGTAGACACTTGCAAGCAAAAGCATAGTACAATACTATAAAAGATGTGTATAAAAATGGATGGTGTATTTGCCATTTTAAGAGCAGAAAAAACCACATTTAAAACAGCAAAAGCAATGCAGGAAATCCTGGAGAAGAATGTGCATGCAAAGATAGTTGGTGCTATTCTGAACGATGTGAATCACTCTTCAGCTAAATATTTTGGAGACTATCATTATTACCACCGCTTTAAATACTATGAAGATAGTCACAAAAAGAGTAAGAAAACTGATTTTTTCACAAAGTTGTTTAAAAAATCGCAAATCATTTCTTGTCATAAAAAAAATTTAGCCTCAAGATTACCGTTTTCGCCTGCCTGTGTGTGACCGCACGCAGAGAGGTCATTCCACGGGGCGTTTTTTATTTCAATTTTATTATTTATTAATCTGTCTTTGTCATAGTAATCCCGAGGCTAAAAATATCTTAATCCAGTGGCTAATATTCTTATTTTCTGCTTCAATTCCGGAGTGACATCTAATGATGCCTCGCTGCTTGCGGCGGGATTATTTTATTCTACTCGGAAGGTTCGGTTCATCAAGAAATTAGTTTATATATATGAACTTCATAAGGATTGAATTGGTCTACAAGGTTTCCCCGTTCTATACTAATTTTTCTATCCTCAAATAAGACTCTACCCTCTAAAAAAGATGGAATATTAAATTTTGCTGTTACTGCAGCAGGGGATACATTTACAGCAATAAGGTAATATCCTTTTTCTATAACAGTTCCTTTAAATTTAGAAAGATTCTTCTCGTCAACAAACTTTACTGCACAATGTATAGATTTATTAGTTGAAGAAATTGTGATGTTTGAAGCATTAGAGATAAGCAACAGAGGATAGATTTGATTTAGTTCTTTAACTATTCTTTTTATATTCATCCAGTGTTTCGGATAATTTTTAATATAATAATTTGGGCTTTTAAATGTATAATAAAAAACACCTTTCGCTCCATGAACAATAGAAAGATAAGTAAGACATTTTTCTTCACTATAGCTGGGATTTCTTCCCTGTAGATATAGATCACCTTCCCGAACTGATTTTGACCAATCAAATGCCTGGACAACTGCCCATACGGGCTTCTTATCGAAAACGGCATCTCTTGCCTCATCAATAGATTCAGATAACCAGGTTAACGGCATCATAGGAATTGGATATGTATCTATCATTAAAATATCTACTGCAGGTCCATAATCCCAGGCCTTTTTGCTCCTTACCAACACCAATGCAGTAGAATGATTAGGGTCCATTTTTAAAACATAGTTTCTCAACTTCCAAATATAACTGGGAGGAATAGCTCTTCCCTCAGGCTCATCCTCTAAATACCAAGCAAGGATAGAATCTGAAGAGCTATTTTCCTTGAAAAATGAGGATACATCTTCTTCCCAAGCCTCTTTAGGAATACACACTAAAGCTTTCAAATTATATTTCTTCGCATTTGTAATGAACATTTCAATTGAATCTAAATCCTTAACATAAGAATGAACACTATTAAAACCTACTTCTTTGAGCTCAGGGAATGCCTCTATTTGAGTCCCAAAAATGCCTATAGGAAAGAATTTTTTAGAATTTATAAGTCCTGCTGAGTCTGTTGCATTGGATTTGGAAGTTGCACTTATAGAATTGTTTAATACAATAAATGTTTGAATTGATGATACGGAAATTTTTTTTCTATTCTTGAAAATGCTTATCCTCCAGTACCATTTTCCTTTATTCAATCCTTTTATCTCACAAAAATTTCCCATAGGACTTACCGTTTCTATTACCCTTTCTTCTTTAAAATCTTTATTCTGGCTCAGCTCAATTTTCACATAAAGGATATAATCAGTATCTGGCATCTGCCATGTGAGTTTTATTGAATTACCGATGACCTTTTCATCGTGTATAGGAAAAACAGGTTTAATTATAAATTCAGTGAGAGAAATATCATCAAACCATAATTTATGAGTCATGCCGGGATCTATAAGTAAAAGCTGAGTAGTATTTCTATTGTTAGAGCTCAAAAACCAGCTCAATTTGACCCATCCTCTAAAAGAGAAAAGCTCGTTCAGGTAAAATTCCCGATCAAATATTCCCACATAGGGATATTCACCATCCATGAATCCATCACGCTTAATATAAAGAGAAAAAAGATAATATTTATGGGGTTTAATATTCTCTATCTTGCATTTCAAAGTTCCTCTTTTGGAAACAGATACTGACCTTTGTCCCTTAAAGCCTTTTTGTTCCCATTTAAAATTGCTTATTTTCATATCCCAGAAATCGGGAAAACCATCCATGTTCTTATCCTCTTCAAAACCTGAATTTGGAACAAGATTTTTAAAGCCTGCATAGGAAGAAGAACAAAAAATGAAAAGTGAAAGATAAAAAATAAGAAATAAGAGTTTAATGTTCATTTTTAATATTTAATTTCTCCCAATTAGATAGATATCTGACAATAGATTCATTTTTAGGATCTAATATCTTTGCTAAACACATCTCCTTGTGTGAAAGCTGGCTAAACCCCTGTTCGCTATAGACCCAGCCTAAATTAAGATGATACCAGGCATTGCTGGGTTCAAGATTTATAGCTTTTTGATACATAAGACCTGATGTACTAAGAAAAATTACTGCCGTTAAGCTAAATGGTTCTTTAAGAGCTAATTCCTCATATGCTTTACCTAAATAATATTGATATTGAGAGTTACCAGGATCAAATTTTACAGCCCTTTTTAGCAATTTTAAATTATCCGATGTCCAAAGCTTATGAATATCTACAGCCTTGAAACACCTTTCTGCCGTATATAATCTAATAATAGAGAGAGACAAAAATGCGAAAATTGCAATAATTGAGATGAAGAAAATGAATTTGAACTTAGGGTTTAGATTAATGATTTGACTGGGACTAAAAACAATTTCCCCATCCTCTGTATTTCTCAAATAAAGGATATTGTTTATAAGGGCAAGAATTATAAAAAAGAGAAGCGTATTGGCAGGTACATGAAGATTAAAGTCAACGCTGCTATGAAACAAAATAGATACAATTCCTACAAAACCAGCGAAACTTAACCATCTAACATAAGGTTCTCTTCTTCTCTGCCACAACCTCAAGCATCTTGCTAAAAAAAATATTATCATGCCAAAAAATAAGCAAAACCCAAATATCCCTAAATCCGACAAATATTCTAAATAATCATTATGAGCATGCATTACAAACCCTCCACCCACCAATCTCTTATATTCAGGGAAAATGTATTGATAAGTCCCCAAACCACTACCAAAAATAGGGAAATCCTTGAATATTTGATAACTATCTTTCCATAAGGTAGCTCTTGGTAATATAGCCTCATGTGGAGTGAGCAAAGTAGACAGTCGAGTTATAATTGGATCAATGCCAAGCCATATAATGAAGATAGAAAAAGCGATAAATAATATCATTAAAAAGCTATTAATTCTTTTCCCATGAGCAAATAAAAGAAAACTTACAAAGAGAGTGATGGATAAAAGAAAACTAACAATCCCCCCGCGTGAAAGGGATAAAAATAAAGCAGCAACTATGATAATTGTCATAAAAAACAATAGAAAAGTTTTTGCAAATTGAGAATCATCATCTGCCCATCTGTGAAGGCGAATGCGCCAACTCGCAGAATTATTCGAATAACTCTTAAGAAACAATAATTGACGCACTACCAATAAACTAATTGCTAAAGGAGCAACCATTTCCATATAGCCTGCAAAGTGATCTCTATTCACATAGGGACCAAAGGTATAACCAGCCTGAGTAAATTGAGCAAGCCAATAAATCTTGTCATGAGCTACCCTTTGAATGATAGCAAACAGTGAAATAAATGTACCTACCACTATTATGGCTGTTATTAAGTGCTCTATTTGCTTCCTTGTCCTGAGATTGTTGATAATAATAAAGAAAACAAAAATATATGATAAAAACTTTAAAAGTTCCATTTTGGTAGCATGACTGTAGATGGTCAATGGTCGGTAGTTAGAAGTTTGCTGTTGAAAATTTAAGTTTTTATAATCTAATTTGTAATTTGAGACCTGTAAATGACCACCAGTATCGTAGTTGGGCAAAGTCGTCTCATACAATTTATAAGTATTTGGAGACAGGTGTTTTATAGCAAATGGCGGCAGAGGTGAAAGCTGAAAAAGGATAAAGCAGATAAAGAGCAAAATTGGGAGATTTAACGGAGTTTTAGTAAATTCAAGGGTTAAAGACGAAGGCTTTGAGTTTTTCAATTTATGACGAGAAGCTATCAATTTAGCAATCCAAACCGTCAACAGGAAAATAACAACAAGCTCCATTATTGTTATTGACCATATATGCACAGCGCCAAAGGCTAGAGGAGTAAATACGACAAGAAAAATCAGACCAAATTCTATAATTTTATTGCACCATGATATAAACATAGTCATAAATTACAACTATTTAAGCACAAATAAAAGCGAATTTACACATCATTATTTATCTGTGTCATATTATGACTAAGATTCAATCTCTTTTTGGGTCTAATTCCCCGCAGCTTGCCGTGTTTTATCATAAAAATTCTCCCTTAGAATTTTTACGCTCAAATCTGCGATTTGTGTCATTCCCGCCTGTCTGCGTGCGGGCACGTACAGGCAGAGAGGCAAATAATATTTTTCAGCCTCGGGATTACTATGATTGCTGCGGATTAATATAAGAAATAATTTTATCTTTTCTTTT
>JAGMDW010000017.1 GCA_023128455.1 Desulfurellaceae bacterium | reverse complement strand
ACTATTCACAGACTCAATTGGATTTATAATCTTGAGACTATCCTCAATTATTTGCCCATGTTGCATATCCTCTGTATATAAAATATTACAGCCATTTTCTAAAGCTGAAGCAGTCATAAGACTATCCCAGAAAGACACTTTATATTTTTGTCTAATTATATGTGAAAGTTCATATGTAGATAAATTTATTCCATAAACCTCTGCTATTTGCAATATGTTATCTTCAATCGTTTTTATAGCAATCTTATCTTCAAGTTTGAACTTTCTTACAAAGTTCCAATGACATTCATTGACTACCTGAATAGACATACAAATAAAATTTTCTTTCACTAAATTTTCTAGTAATTTTAAGGATACCTCCCGCTTATATCTGTCAGTTTCTCTGTTGCTTTCCACAAGCGAATAAATCCATATATTTGTGTCTATAAAGGTTTTATCTTTCATAAATTTCATTCCTTTTAGCTATTCTATCGTAAGAATCTACCTTTAAAGGAGAATAAAAGCCCCCTGGTAACTTTCTGATAGTTTCCCCCTTTTTTTTGGTCAAAATTATTACCTCTACTTCTCCTGAAAGAGTATCAGGAAGATGTAATATAAGCTTTTTATCTTTTCCTATTTCTGCTTTCATTTTTTTTACTAACATATTTTTACCTCCTTATCTACCCCACTTTTTTCTTATATTTACTCACCAAATACTCATAAAAATCAATTCCTTTCTCGCCTCTTCGGGCAATATCCTAAGGTCAATTTTCTGCTTTATTGTTTAGCGATTAGCGGATAGTGTGAGTGTAGGGGGAGAAGTGATGAGTAACTCGTGAGTCGTAATTCGTGAGTCGTTCATTTTAGTTACCCAGCCTTTGCAAGGTTTTTTAGTCCCTCCACTTTTTCTAATTGCTTTGAAGCATTAAGAACTTCTACGCCAACTATTTTATTGTCCCGTGTATAGTCGGCAACTATCCCCGGTGCTATCTCTTCATTGTCATAAACCTTTTCTTTCAGAAAACGAATGTAAAGAGCATCCACTTCTTTGTCATACTTTATTTCCACCTTCTTAACCTCCTGTCAAAATGGAAAGTTACTATTACTTCCTTTTCTGGATTTAGAACCACTTTAAGAAACCTGTTTTCAAATTCTTCTATCAGCTTAAAGTGGTGAACTTCTGCG
Source organism: Desulfurellaceae bacterium (assembly GCA_023128455.1). Taxonomy (GTDB): domain Bacteria; phylum Campylobacterota_A; class Desulfurellia; order JAGGSF01; family JAGGSF01; genus JAGGSF01. Next base: position 95 of record JAGMDW010000017.1, on the reverse strand, counting down.
TCGGAAACGGTTTTCACCATATCAGGATTGAAAACAGCTTCCTTAATTATTTGTGTGAGTGGGAGTGCATGATAGCGGATAGCATGTGTGGAGGG
>JAGMDW010000169.1 GCA_023128455.1 Desulfurellaceae bacterium | reverse complement strand
TATCAAGCAACATCAGGAGCAGGGAAAAAAGCAGTAGATGAACTTATGTATGAGACAAAAGCATTTTTTGAGTTTAAACTTAGTGATTATAAGCCTGTGGCTTTCCCCCATAAAATTGCATTTAACTGTCTCCCGCATATAGATGTATTCCTTGAAGATGGTTACACGAAAGAAGAAAAAAAGATGGTAAATGAGACAAGAAAAATATTCCATAACAAAAATATAAAAATTACAGCCACATGTGCAAGAATAGCAGTTATTAGAGGCCATTCAGAAGCGATAAATGTAGAAACAAAAAAGGTATTTGACATAGAAAAGCTAAAACAGCTAATTGCTTCTCAGGAAGGCTGTAAATTGGTTGATAACCCGGGTAATTCACTTTATCCGCTGGCACTTGATGCATCTGGGAAGGATGAAGTCTTCGTAGGCAGGATAAGGAGAGATAAATCGATAAAAAACGGTATAAATATGTGGGTAGTTTCTGATAATTTAAGAAAAGGGGCAGCACTTAATGCAGTGCAAATTGCAGAAAGACTTACAAAACAATATTTATAGGAGGAAAAAATGGAATTTAAAAAAGTAGACATAAAAACAGTTATGGTGCCTACCGACCTTTCGGAAAATGCAGAGTATGCACTCTTATTTGCTAAAAGTGTGGCGGAGAAATTGGGAGCAAGGCTCATTGTTTATCATTGTTTAACAGATATAGACAAATCTATTGGATATGTCCCGGGCTTTCCCGGCGAACAGATAGAAAAGAGCATGCGTGATGAAGCAATGAAAGAACTTACAACTTTGAAAAATAGATATCAATTAGGCTCTGATGTAGAAATTGTGGTGGAAAAGGGAGATGCTTATAGAAAGATTGTGGATTTCGCTCAGTCTCACCATGTGGATCTTATAATCATAAGTGCACGAGGAAAAACAAAGCTGGAAAAATTCATCTTCGGCAGTGTAACAGAGAAAGTGGTCAGGATATCTGACATTCCTTTGCTGGTGGTTAAAATACCAAAGGAGTAATTACTACTTTTCCTATTCTTTATCCTTTTCTACAATTTTTTGCGCTAACGGAGGTGGTACTTCTTCGTAGGTACTAAATTTCATTGTGAAGTATCCTTTCCCCCGCGTGATAGCGCGTAATGCGAGGGCATATTCCAATGTTTCTACATGAGGAGCAATTGCCTTTATACAATTGTATCCCTCTCCTTGAGAATTCATCCCAATCACTTTTCCTCGGCGAGAATTAAGATCACTAACTACATCACCAGTGCACCTATCCGGCACATATATTTCCATTTCCATCGTGGGTTCTAAAAGAACAGGTTTGCAGTTCTTGATGCCTTCTTTAAAAGCAATAGAACCAGCCATTTGAAAGGCAACATCTGAAGAGTCAACAGGATGATACATGCCATCATACAGCGTTATTTTCACATCGGTCATAGGATAATTAGCTAATACTCCTTTTTCTATTGCAGCCTTTATTCCTTTTTGTACAGAAGGTATAAATTGTCGGGGTATAGTGCCTCCTACAATCTTATCCACAAACTCAAAACCCCCACCTCCAGGCAAGGGTTCAATTTCTATCCAGCAATCACCAAACTGCCCATGACCACCAGTCTGTTTCTTGTATCTTCCATGAGACTTTGCTTTTTTTTTGATTGTCTCTCTGTATGCAATTTTTGGTATAGTAAGTTCAGTGTCCACACCGAATTTGTTTTTCAGTTTAGATGCTGTTATTTCAAGATGCATTTTGCCCATTCCCTTCAGTAAAAATTCCTGCGTTTCTATATTTTTCTCAAAGACCAACGACGGATCTGATTCTATTATCTTAGGTACTGCACTGCCAATTTTCTCTTCATCGCCCTTAGATTTCGCATGAACAGCATATGAGATTTGAGGGATAGGTGTATCCACAAAATCATATCTTACAGAATTACCCTTTTCAACCAATGTATCTCCTGTTTGAGTAACTTTTAGTTTAAGACAAGCGACAATTTCTCCTTGTTCTGCATTCTCTACAGAAGTTGTGTTTTTACCCTGTAATTTCATTAATGTACCTATTCTCTCTGTTGTATCTTTATTTACATTAAAATAAACGGTATCCGAACTGATAGTCCCTGTACATACTTTCATACAGCTGATTTTACCAGTTAGAGGATCATTGTAGGTTTTAAAAACTAACACAGACGGCTTCTCAACTTTTTCTTGTTGCGGTAGATAATCTATAATACCAGAAAGAATAACATCCGTGCCTATACTTTTTAAAGCAGATACAGGAAAAACAGGTGTAATTTTTAGATTTTCTATTGCCTTTTTTAGTGTTTTTAGGAGTTCTTTTTCATCAATAACTTCCCCTTCTAAATACTTCTCTAAAAGTTCATCATTCTCCTCTACTATTGC
>JAGMDW010000168.1 GCA_023128455.1 Desulfurellaceae bacterium | reverse complement strand
AATTTTAAAAAATGTCGCATAAAAAACCTCCACTTTTTAGAGGGTTTTACGGCTCAAATCATAGATTTGAGCCGTAAAACCCTCTAAAAAGTGGAGGTTTTTTATGCGACATTTTTTAAAATTTTGTTTGGTGTTAGCAATACTTATGTTACCAGTTTTGGTTTATGCAGCTTCGCCCAAAGAGGCGGTTAACTCTATTTTTGAAAAACAGATAAAACAATATTCTGCAAGAGGAATAGAGGTAAAAGTAAAAGATGAAGGCAAAATATCTGGACTTCAGGGATTTCATCTAATAACCATTACCTTAAAGAAAGATAAACAACAAAAGATCATGCCTTTTGCTTCTAACGGAGATATGGTCATTACCAGTGCGATTCAAGTTGAGGGGAAAAATCATTATCCCATTCTTTCTGCTGCCCTTGCCGAAAAAAACAAAGTTAGTGTGTCTGTCAAAAATGCTGTAATAGTTCACAAGGCAAAGAATTCTAAATTTAATATTGTTATGTATCTTGATTTTGAATGTCCTTATTGCAGGATAAGCCGAGATGGGGTTTTAAGCCTGGTCAAAGAAGAAAAATGGTCTGTAGATGTTTATATAAAACCGGTTCTAATTCATTCTACTAAAAAAAACCGTTTTTTAACTGAGATGTTTATTGCCATGTCTCATTTTAGACAGGACATCTCTTCTCTGCTTTTCTTAAACGCCAATCGAAAAAAAGAAGAAATAGTAGAAAAAATAAAGGATTATTGTAAAAAGAATAAGATTGATTATGTAAAATTGGTTAAAATAGCACAGAGTAAGAAAACCAAAAATATTATAGAAGCAAACGAAAAGGAAATGCTTAAAACACTGCATTCCAACGGCACGCCGACATTTGTTGTAGATTCTTATATAGTAAGAGGTGCAAGCTTTGGCTTATTGCGGCATTTTGTTGAAAAAGCTGCAAGATAAATATGGAAGAATATAAGTATTGTCCAATTTGCGGGAATATTCTTAAAGTAGGAATTTTTAATGGTAAGGAGAGGAAGCATTGTCCCCATTGTGCTTTTATTAACTATAAAAATCCCCTACCTTCTGTCGGTGCCATTGCTGTAAAAGAAGATAAAGTTTTATTGATTAAAAGAGGAATTGAACCAGGAAAAGGAATTTGGGCGCCTCCCTCTGGTTTTGTGGAGCTGGGTGAAACTCCGGAAAAAGCTGTTTTAAGAGAACTGAAGGAAGAAACTGGTATGTCTGGAGAAGTAGAAAGGTTGTTAGGAGTATACAGAGAAAGTGCAAAAATCTATGGAGATATATTAGTTATCATGTATCTTGTTAAATTGAATGGTGGAACATTGATTGCTGGAGATGACGCTCGGGATGCAAAATTCTTTGATATAACTAAGTTACCCGATCTGCGTTTCAATTCTTTTAAAAGTGCAATAGAGGAAATTTAATATATGAGACACATAAATCTCAAAGAGATTTAAGCTTGCAATTGTAGAAATAATGCCAGAATTACCAGATGTTGAATCTTTTAAAACATATTTTAAGGAAAGCTCCCTCGATAAAGTTATTGCTGATGTTCAATGCAGCTGTAAAGATTTGATTAGAAATATAAATTTTAAAGATTTAAGACATAAGCTGACAGGGAAAAGTTTTAGGGATGCGTGGAGGAGAGGAAAGTTTTTGATCTGTGAGATTAAGGACATTCCTGAAAAACTTATATTTCACTTTGGAATGACAGGAGATTTGCACTATGTAAAACAAAATACAGAAGAAGATAGGTTCGCCCGTCTCGTTATAAAATTTGAGAATGAATACGAACTTAGATTGCTTAGTATAAGAAAGTTGGCTAAAATCTATTTAGTAAAAGACCCAGAGGAAATAAAGCTGATAAAAGAAATGGGGCCAGAACCATTGACTATTTCTAAAAAGGATTTTTCTAAAATTTTAGATGAACACCAGCGAAAGAACATAAAAGCCTTTTTATTAGATCAAAGAAATATTGCCGGAATTGGAAATGTTTATTCTGATGAAATATTATTTAAAGCTAAGATAAATCCTCATAAAAATATCGAAACTGTCGGTTTAGAGCAAAGAGAAAAACTGTATAAAAGTGTGAAAACAGTATTAAGAGAGGCAGTTGATTGTAATATGTATTTTGATTCATCCTGGCTCATTGTTCATCGAGGTAGAGATATGAGATGTCCCCTAAATAAAAATCATAAGCTTAAAAAAGAGATTATAGCAGGGAGAAGTTGTTATTTCTGTCCCAGTTGTCAAAAATATGAGAACCATTGAATATAAACCGATAGGTGTTATTTATACGCCGTTCAAATCGCTGAAAGATGCACCCAATCAACCGAATTACAATAGAAATATAGAGGGAAGGATTGAAATATTTCCCGAATATATAAAAAGACTTAAGGGTTTAGATAGATGTTCACATTTGATTTTGATTTGCCATTTACATTTATGCAAAGGATACGATTTGGTAATAAAATCGCATGCAGATAATAAACCTCATGGTATATTTACATGTCGTGCTCCTTGCAGACCCAATTCTATTGGAATTTCTGTGGTGCGCTTAAAGAAAATAGAAAATTCTGTTATTTATATTTTGGATGTAGATGTAGTTGATGAAACTCCTCTATTGGATATAAAGCCCTATGTTCCAGAAATTGATGGTCATAAAGATGTCTCTGTTGGTTGGATTAAAGAGAAGGTTAAAAAACTTCATACTTGATAATATTTCTAAAGGGAATTTTATATTTAGTTTAGGATATCAGAGTAATGAGCAAGGATAATAAAGTAGAGGAGAGTGGTTGTATACTTCATTTAGGAGGTAATGATATATGAGTTATCAGAAAGATTTGTCTTTTCTGGATCAACCGGAGATTTTACAACTCGCTTTTCCTCTGGCATTGTTTTCTTCTTATGGTTTAGAAAATTTGCCATGTTCTCCTTCAAAAGCCACCGATATCCATTATGTTGAAGTGGAGTCGGGAATTAGGATAGGCTGTGGATTTTGGGTGAAAGGAAAAGAATGCTCTTCAATTCTTTATTTTCATGGAAATGGTGAAACAATAGGTACTTATGATGAAGTTGCTTTACTTTATAATAAAATTGGAATTAATTTCTTCGTGGCTGATTACCGCGGTTATGGATTAAGTAGTGGCGTGCCCACTATTACCAATATGATTAGTGATGCCCACCTTATCTTTAAGGCATTTAAAAAGATAATTAAGAGAAGGAATTTTAAGAAAAGCATTTTCATAATGGGTAGGTCTTTGGGGAGTATACCGGCTATAGAACTTGCTTTTCATCATCAAAATGATATTTCTGGACTAATTATTGAAAGTGGTTCAGCTGATGATTTCAGGCATCTCTGGGAACATTTAAGGGATTCCGAAAAAGAAATCCTTTTGAATGAAGAAAATTGCCTACTTAACAAGATGAAAATCCGCCGAGTTAAAAAACCTACTTTTATTATTCATGGTCAAAAAGATACTATTGTTTGTCCCACTGAAGGAAGAGAGCTTTTTAAAAATTCTGGGGCAGAGGATAAAGAAATACTTATCATTCCCGATGCAGATCATAATACTATAATTGGAGCTGGCCAGTACTTTCCAAAGATTAAGAAATTTGTTGAAGATTATGGCTGATTTTCTTTTGATAAGTAGGAAATGAGTTCGGTTGGAAACCCCTCATCTGGATGAGGAGAACCTTGAAGTGTGCTATGGCTAAATTGAGCCTTTTTATTTCCCTCTTTGTCAAGGACATCTACATTCCAATTCCAAACAAAATCTATACCTATGGGGCTTACCGCCATTCTTACCACCACGCTATCTCCGCTTTCAACATCAACAGGCTTCTCAATAGGGAAAAATACATTTTTCCAGCTAGTGGTTGGATTGGGCGGTGAGGTACTAAGCGTGATGTTTTTGGAAAGCTTGGCTTCAAACCATCCTCCAAGACCGTGCAGAATGCCCGCTCTTTTAATTGTAAACGAAATCGTGTTATTTATGTATAAGTCTTTGCTTTCCACTGTGTAAAAATCAATATTGTTTATTGGCAAAGGCTTGCTCAAAAAATAGCCTTGATCGAGTGATTTAATATATCGGTTGTTTGCTGCCATCTTATGAATCGAAGAAAAATCTACTCCATAAGTATCTTTGCTCCAGAATTCAACCTCTTTATAGAGACTGGAGGATTCTACAGGAACAATAGTCATTTTAATAGAAGAGGGAATTATGGTTCCATTTTCTTTTAGAAAACGCTTCCTGGCATCAGGAATAACCTGTAGTATGTTCTCTTCAATGGCAAAAGTGCCTATTATCTCTGATATTATAACATCAACCTTTTCTGGTAACTCTGCCATTTCAGAGAAGCTTTTAATGAATGTTATCCGTTTTTCTAAACCGTTTACTCGAGCTTGTTTAGCTACTTCAATTATATCGCTTGTCTCAATCGCATACACTTTGCTTGCCCCAGCCTGGCAAGCAAAAAGAGCCAGAATACCGGTTCCTGTGCCAATATCAACTACCACATTACCTTTTTTAACTATCTCAAATATTGCTTTACGGTAGGATGTGATACGCATAATATCGCTTATCATCATTTTGTGAGGGCCTAAACCTTCATAACCTGTTCTCATGATATCCTCCAATTACAGTTATAAACTTTTATGTTTGCCAAAGAGTTTTTTATAGGCAAGATAATCCCTTGAAATTACCGCTTTTATTTGTTTTAGGTGTTTTTTTGTTGCTTCCTTGCCTTTTTTTATGCAAAAGTCTATTTTATCAAAATCTGCCCAATGAACTTCTTCTACATCAGGTTTTATAACAAGGTCTGCTTTTTTTGATAGTATTTTGCAGAGTTTGATTTGAGCAAGTTCCTTACTACGCATATATATTTCCAATGCTGTATTTAGTTTTCCTGGTGGAGAGGGATTGTTTTTGAGCATCACGGCAATTACAATATTTGCACCCAGATCAAACGCTAATTTAACAGGTATATTTGCCGTTACGCCGCCATCAACTAATAATTTATCTTTCTGCCTTACGGGTGGGAAAATAGCAGGTATAGCGGTACTGGCTTTTGCCGCTTCCCATAAATTCCCTTCTTTCATTATTACATCTTTGCCTGTTAAAAGGTCAAGGGCAGTGCTGGCAAAGGAAATTTTTGTGTCATCAAAAGTTTTTTCACCAAAGATATGATGGAAAATCTCATCTGTTTCCTCATTTGAGAGAAGAGCGTTCTTGGTAAGTAGCTCTGTAAATAATGCACCTTCCTGAAACCTATTCACCCATTTATCAAACCATGTTTCGCCTTTTCTTGCTTTGAATTTTCCCAATGCCAATTTTTGGTATGCTCCTGTGGTAGCTATCTCTTTTATTTTTTGTTTTAACAGATAAATATCAGGGTTTAAGGCATACATTGCGCCTATGATTGCACCTATGCTTGTTCCTGCAATCCTGTCTATACTTATACCTTCTTCTTCAAGTATTTCTATTACACCAATATGGGCTATGCCTTTTGCTCCACCTCCAGCTAAGGCAAGACCTATTACAGGCTTAGGGAAAATCATATCTTTATTTTAAATTAATCTGAGAATTTTAGCAACTTGACGCAGGTATAAAAACTCAATAAAGTAATTGAGGAGGTATTAGAATGATTAGAGAAAATGTAGAAAAGTTGTTGGAAGAGTTGCCACAAGGTGTGGAATTGGAAGCGGCAGCCAAAACAAGAACAGCAGAAGAAATATTAGAGGCGATTGAAGGGGGAATAAAAATCGTTGCGGAAAACTACATAAGGGATGTGAAAAAAGTTTACCCCGTGATAGAGAAAAAAGCAAAGTGGCATTTTATTGGAACTCCTGGAACGCAAAAACACGATCTTTTAAAGAAAAAAAACTTAGAAATATTTGATATGATAGAGACCATTGATTCAGTGGAAATAGCAGAAGAAATAGATAAACGATGTAAAAATATTAATAAAATAATGCCTGTTTTGATAGAGGTAAACAGTGGCAGAGAACCGCAAAAGTCGGGTGTGATACCAGAGGATGTAGAAGGTTTAATTAGGAAAATTGCTCAACTTAAAAATATAAAGATAATGGGACTTATGACAATGGGGCCTCGTTTTGGCAATCCGGAAGATTCTCGACCTTACTTTATAGAGACGAAAAGGATGTTTGATAAGATAAAGAGTCTCAACATTTCTAATGTAGAGATGAAATATTTGTCTATGGGAATGACGAATTCTTACCAGATTGCCATAGAAGAGGGTGCTAATATTGTTCGTATAGGAACAAAAATATTTGGGGAAAGAGAAAAATAGATTATGAGGCTTTTTTCCATTTCTTTGTTTTATATTCTATTGTTTCTTTGCCAGGCACATGTGGATGCCAGGTTATTTGACATGAAGGGCAATGAAATTCTGTTGAGAATGTTTTTTCCACCGGTCTTTTGCAAATAGGGCAAAAACCATACCCGAGAAATTCTAAATCTTTCATACACACTCCTTTAAAACTTTATTTAAAAATTACGAATGCCCAATATAAACCTTGAATAAAATTTGTCAAGCTTAAATCTCAAAGGATTTAAGCTTGCAAAAAAGATATTGAAACAAATCATTAAAATGCATATAAAATTACACAATGAAAACTCTTATCCGAAAATTGTTTGACGCTGTGGGCGGATGTTACAGTAAAGAGTTAAACATCAACCTAAAGGAAAGAGATGACAATGAAATATTCAAATGGTTCATCGCCTCTTTACTGTTCGGCGCCCGTATCAGAGAAAACATCGCCAAAAATACCTACTTTTCACTTGCTCACAAAAACATTCTTTTTCCCAAAGGATTTATTCAAAACTCACGGGAAGACATCGTTACCATTCTGGACGAAGGTGGATATGCCAGATATGATTTTAAAACAGCCACAAAACTGATTTCTGCCTCAAAAAACCTGACAAACAACTACAATGGTAGCTTAAACAACCTATATTATCAATCTAAGAATGAAAAAGACTTAGAGAAAAAGATAAAGGCGTTGGCCAAAGGCATAGGACCTGTTACCACAAATATATTCCTGAGAGAACTCAGAGATATATGGAAAAAGACAAAGCCACCATTTTCCAGATTCACTATTTACGGTGCACAATCCTTAGGCATAAAAGATTTAAGAAAAATATGGGAAGAAAACAGAATAGAAGGATTCACCTTTGCCGACTTCGAGTCTGCGTTTCTGAAGTTAGGCAAAAACTTTTGTTTAAAGAAAAAGTGTAAAATATGTCCAGTCAAAAATTATTGCATAAGAAAAATACAATAATTATCTATTGTCTGGGATTTGCAAAACAAATTCTAAAAGAAAAAATGAGCCACAGATTGCCACAGATATGCACAGATAGAAAAAGAGTTATAGCCTCTGGATTTTGCGATTGTGTGAGTGTAAGTGTAAGTGTAAGTAAATGTATTTTGAGTTGACCCCGAGATTTTACAGGGTGAATCATAAACGGCATCAGGAAATCTGCGTTAAAAAATCCAGGTAAAAATGCGTTAAGAAAATAATATGTCTGAGCTGAAAGCGAGTTTATTATTTTTAGCATTTTTATGAAGGATTTTAGTAGATTTCCTTTAGCCTTGATTTTTTCTTTGGTTCTGTTTCTTTTGTATCAAGACAAAAGAAATGAACAGAATTATTTATTTGTCTTAATCGTAGAAATCCCGAGGCTAAAGAAAAGAATATTAGCCTCCTGAAAAAATAGTTGATTCTAAACATAACATGCAATAAAGTATATAATATGTTTGGTTTTCTTTTAGATTTAGAAGGAGTGGTAGTAAAAGATAAAAGTTATAA
>JAGMDW010000167.1 GCA_023128455.1 Desulfurellaceae bacterium | reverse complement strand
TCTACATTTTCCAATGCAGAAAAGCCAGACAACAGATTAAAAGTTTGAAACACAAAACCCATCTTCTTATTACGAATGTGAGCAAGTTCATCGTCTGACAAAGTTAATACATCCATTTTTTCCAAGAGATACTCGCCTTTTGTAGGTTTATCTAAGCAACCTAAAACATTCATAAGTGTGGATTTTCCAGAACCAGAGGCACCTGTTATAGCAATCATCTCTCCACAATCAACATTTAAGCTTACTCCATTTAAAGCAGCAAGTTTTTTACCACCTATTTCATAAATCTTAACAATATCATTAACTTCTATTAGCGCCATCGGAAAATTCTATGTTTTTTTGAAGATTCCTTTCCAATAGATATAGCTAATCTGTCCCCTTGTTTTAAATTTCCTTGAATAAGTTCTGTAAATCTGTCATTGAATATACCCAACTTTACAGGAATGGGTTTTAATTTGCCATCAGGTAATACCTTCCATACTGTATTCTCTTTCAATTCCTCCTCAAAAGGAGGAATAAAACGCAGTGAAGCATTGGGAATCTTTAGAATATTTTTCTTCCTCGCCACCACAATAGAAACACTGGCGGTCATCCCCGGTTTCAATAGAAGTTCAGGATTGTTTACATCAATTACAACATCATAGGTAACGACATTTTGAACAATTTCTGGTGCATTTCTTACCTGCGTTACTATTCCCTGAAAAACAAGAGATGGATAAGCATCAACGCTGAATGTCGCTTTTTGATTAACCTTAATACAACCGATGTCTGCTTCATCTGTATCTGCTGTTACCTGCATCTTCTTAAGGTCTTGAGCAATGGTAAAGAGTGTAGGGGTTTGAAAGCTTGCAGCCACTGTTTGTCCTATATCCACATCACGAGAGATAACAATTCCACTCACCGGTGATTTAATGATGGTGTAATTTAGATTTGTTTTTGCCCTTTTTAGAGATGCTTCCGCCCGTGAAACATCAGCCTTTGCACTTAGAAAACCTGCCAAACAGAGTTTGTATTCCTTTTCTATAATATCAAAATCATCTTTAGAGACAAGTTCATCCTTCAGTAAAACAGCATAGCGATTTAACTTTTTCTTGGCATAGCAAAGTTCTGCTTCAGCCTTTTCCACACTCGCCTTTGCACTTTCCTCATCCGCTCCTGCCTTTTTCTCTTCTGCTTCATACAATGAAGGGTCTATTCGAGCGATAACCTGATTCTTTTTTACAGGAGAGTTGTAATCTACATATATATCTTTGATCTTCCCTGAAATTTGGCTACCCACTTTTACCAGAGTTACGGGATTAACCGTACCTGTAGATAATACAGTTTTTACAATATTTCCTTTTTCTACCTTTGCTGTTTCATAATTTATATCTGTTTTTCTATGACTAAAAGCATATATAACAACAACTATGAGGATAAAAATTATAGGTAAAATAATAAATTTTTTAGTCTTCAATGTATTCTCCTGTCGCTTTTTTAAATCTTGTCTCTGCCATCTTGTAATCGTATAAAGCCTTTATATAATTTGTCTCTGCATTTGAATATTGGACCTGTGCATCCGTTATTTCAATAATCGTATTTAATCCCTGTTTATATCTTTCGTTTGCCAAATTTAGGTTTTCCTCTGATGCCCTGCAACCCTTTTTAGCGGTGATAATCGCCTGTCGGTGTGCTCTCATATCCAGATATGCTTTTTCTACCTCTTTGAGAATGTCTTGAACGACCGTTTCTCCATCTTCTTTTATCTCCATAATCTTTGCCCTTTCTTCCTCTACTTTCTTTTTTGTTAAAAATCCAGAAAATAGGGGAAAACTGATATTGGCACCTGCTGTCCATTCTTTCTTTAAGGGAAATTTTGTGTCTTGCCATCCGTAGGTAATACTGCCATTTAAAGTGGGAAAGTATTCGGCTTTTACAGCTTTTAAAAGATATTCTTCTTTTCTTCGCTGAGCTTTATTTTGAAGAATTTCGGGACGATTTTTTAGGGCTATGTGTTTTGCCTTTAAAAGATTTATGTTATTGAATGTCTCTATTTCTAATATATCTTTTAAGTTTGTCCAGGAAAATGTCTTTATTCCCATAGCATTCATTAAATCTACCTTAAACAAATCCTCTGTATTTTTCGCCTTAATAAGAGAGAGTTTTGTATCATACAGATTTGCTTCAGCTTTAGTTGCATCAATCTTTGGTTTCAATCCTACCCTAAAAAATTGTTGTGCTTTATAAAGCAATTGTCTCTTTTGTTCAACAATCTTTTCATTGAGTCTTACCATACGCCTGGAAGCCAAACAATTGAAATAAGCTATCTCTGTATTTAATATCACCATTTGTCTAACCTTTTGATAATCCCACTTGCTGAATTCGTAGCCTTCTCTTGATGCTTTTACTAAATTTTTTGTTCTTTCAAAATCAAAGATTAGCTGATTAACTTCAAAATTTGTTCTGTAAGAATTGTAATAAGGAGAACTGAGTTTTTCTGCTTCTTTGTAATTGCGATTATATGCCGACTGCCAGCTAACCTGAGGATAAAAAGCTGATTTCTTTTGACCAATTTGAGAAAAAACAGCTGAAGATGCCCATTTTGAAGACTTCAGCTGCGGATTATTTTTCAGGGCAATACCTACCGCTTCTTTTACAGTAAGTTCGTGCGCCTGTATAACACCCGTAAAAGATAGAAATAATATACAGAAAACAAACAATAATAACCTATGCCTAAACATGCCTATCCTTCAAGGAAATAATGGTTTTGTCTACTGCATCATTGAAAATCTTAAGACCTTGCCAAATTTTCTCTTTCTGTTCTGATGAGAGCTTGCCGACGATCATCTTTATCCGCTCTATTCTTTCTCCTTTGGCTTTTTCCAGTATAACTTGACCTTTTTTAGTAAGTTCAATCAGGATTTGCCTTCTGTTTTTGGAGTTTATATTTCTTTTAATCAATCTTTTCAACTCTAAGCTATTTAGAATCTTGCTTAAATAACTGATAGAAATACCCGTAGATTTGGAAATCATACTTGCATTCACAGGCAATTCTTTACTATCCAATATAGCTGCCATAATAATATACTCTTGAGCAGAGATATTAAGTGTTAGACCTGTTATTTGTCTTAATTGAAAAATTTTTCTTCCAATGGACATCATTTCTCTGAATAATACCTCATCCAAATTTTCCATAATAAATATTAGAATATATCAATATTTGATTTTGTCAACTATTAAGTGAAAATTCGTGGCTAATATTCTTTTTTGCCTCGGGATTAAGATGTTTTTTGCTTCGGGATTACTATGATTAAGACAGATAATATAAAGAATAATTTTATCTTTCTTCTTAATCCGTCCAATCCTGAAGTAATCCAGAGGCTAATAATTCTTTTCTTTTGCCTCAGGATTATTATGATAAAGACGGATAGGATAAAGAATAATTTTTTTATTTCTTCTTAAATCTGCCTGCCCCGTCCCGTGTAATACCCCAAGACAGAATTTCTTCGTTAGAATATTACACAGGACGGGGTCCAATCCAGTGGCTAATATTCTTTTTTCATCT
>JAGMDW010000166.1 GCA_023128455.1 Desulfurellaceae bacterium | reverse complement strand
TTTATATCTTCAAACCTCTCAATCTTCCCCATAACTCCCCAACTCTATAAACTCTATAAACTCTATAATAGTTTTCAAGCCTTTTTTCATAAGGCAATTCAATCATTCTTGCTATTGCTTTTGCTAATTCTCCTGAGTTCTTAGCTGGTATTAAAAAACCATTTTTTTCGTTTTCTACAACTTCTTTACACCCCACAGAATTTGTGGTAATTATTGGTTTTTCCATTCAAAGATTTAAAAAACCATCATCCTATTCCTTTAGCGTGGTGGGACGAAGAAATCTCTTCAAAACATTTAAATTTACTCACAATATACCACTGTTCTAACGTTTTAACGTTAGAACTTTCCAACGTTTTAATCTTCAGGTATCCCTATATTCATAAAAATTGGCTTTAATCGCAGCTATGAGAAAAATAAAGTGGCATTTTCAATTGCTTAGCTTAGGGTGAGAGTTTTGGGCTTGACTTTGACCACAGTATCTGACCCCCCGTTTCTTACGTTTCTTACAAAATAACTATACCAGAGGATATGGTACTAATCAGAATTATTTTCAGCCTTCAAGAAATTTCCCAAATTTCTTGAGAAAATCCCGTATGTCTTGTAGACGAGCCTGGATTATGCGATAAAGTTCGTTATCGTCAACTTCCCAATAGATATGGACCAACCGATTCCTGAAGCGGGCCATCTGAATCAAGGCATTGGTATATTCTTCGTCAAATGCACCTCTTTCAACCAAAACCCTGAAAGTATCAGCGTAATCTTCAGGTGCTCTATAGCCATTTTTTGCAATGATATGATTACAGAGGTCTATATGCCTTCAATCGCTACAATAAAACTGTATTTAGCACTTCCAATTTTATGGGGGTCTGACAGAAAATCCTCTGCAGAAAGCTTTCTTAAATCTTCAAGTCGTTCAAGGGCTGCCAATATCTCCGAGGTGAGCTTCCTTATTTTATCTTGGTTAAATTTTAACACCAAGACTCTCCTCCAGGTATATGTTGCGGTAGGGTAAAAAATCCAAGTAAGCAGATATAGTTGTTTCCTGAAAATCTGCCCTCTTATCGTCATTTTTTACTAATAGGATAATGCCGTCTTTTATCACATTGTATTTAAAAGAGAGAGGCGCAGTATTTAAGACCCTTACATCAATTATATGCCTTCCCACGGCCATTATCAGTTCCGTCTCCATCTGAAGCTCATATTCTAAAACAGATGCAGGCATCCTTTCCAGGTAAACAGCCACATCAATATCGTGAAAGGCATCCCCTTTAATAAAAGAACCATGAAGATAGGCAAACGAAATCTCCTCGTGTTTTCTAAGCACTTCTCTTATAGCTTCCTCAATGACTTTTTTACTAACTTTATCTATCCTGTGAAGCTCTCTCATTTTTTGTCTCCCGCAAAATGCAAACTTACTAAATCATACTTTCATTTTATTTGAATTACAAGATTAACTCCCCAACTC
>JAGMDW010000165.1 GCA_023128455.1 Desulfurellaceae bacterium | reverse complement strand
TAAATGCTCCAGGGTCTCCCTCATCTGCATTACAGACTAAATATTTAGGTGAGCCTTTTGCTCCGCGGCAGAAACCCCATTTTACTCCGGTGGGAAATCCTGCACCACCACGCCCTCTCAAACCTGATTTTTTCACTTCTTCTATTACATCGTCTGATTTCATAGAAAATGCCTTTCTTAATCCTTCAAAGCCACCATTAGCGATATACTGGTCTATATCTCTAGGGTCTATAGTACCGCAATTTTCTGTTGCAAGACGCACCTGAAGCTTATAATATGGCAATTCAAAAAATTTAGGGATGTCTTCAACTATTTCTTTACCAATAGTGCCCATTGCCAGATCGGGTCTGGGATTATCATTAACTATATAATCTCTGATTATCTCTCTTGCTTTATCTGGTGTAACATAGTTATACAGTATCCTTGGTTTTCCAGGCTTTTGAATGTCAATAATAGGCTCGGCATAACAACAACCGATACAGCCTACGTTTATTATTTTTACATTTAAGTTTAACTTTTTCAGTTCATCTTCTATTGCCTCTATTACCTCTCCTGCTCCTGCTGCCAGACCACATGTTGCAACCCCTACACGAATTATTGGAATAGAAGCATTTTCTATGTCTTTCCATTTTTTTTGAGCTCTTGCTTGTAATTCTTCAAAGGTCATATTTCCTCCCTTTTAAACAGCTTCTGCAGCTTCTTCAACCATTTCTTCTTTAATTTCCTCTACCAGATCCCTTGCCTTCATCTTTGTCATCAGTCCATGAACCTTTCTTCCCGGCACACCCAATTTCTCTACAACTGCTACCGGTGCTCGAGCACAGGCACCAAAGCATGCTACGGTTTCCAATGTGAATTCCATTTTTTCATCTGTTTCACCAGCGTGTATACCCATTATTTTTTCTAACTCTTTCAAGATGCCTAAACTGCCCATTGCATGACAGGCTGTCCCTCTACACACTGTAATGATGTTTTTACCCACTGGTTTTAAGCGAAACTGGGCATAAAAAGTAACTACTCCATAAACCTCGCCTGTAGGTACACCTAAGGTATGAGCCACATCTTCTATTGCTTCCTCGGGTAAATAACCTAACTCTTCCTGCGCTGTCTGAAGTGCTGGTATTGTCATATATGCTTTTCCTTTGAATGGCAAAAGAACCTCTTCTAATTCTTTCATAATACCTCCTTTTATACAAGAATCTTACATGATTTTAACCATAATTAGTTTTGATTATACATATTTTTCATATTAAATGTCAAACCTTTTTTAGTAAAATATTTGCATAGCTTCTATTTATTTTGTATTATTAGACTATGAATAAAAATGTTTTAGAGGAATACGATAGAGCTATTGAACATTATAGGCGCTCATTAGAGGTGAATAAGGGAGATAAAGAATTTGAAGCGATAACATTGCACGGCATTGGCTCACTTTATACTTATAAAAGAGAACATAAGGAAGCGGTAGAATATTTTAGAAAGTCACTAACAATAAGTGAAGAAATAGATGATGCTCAGCTTATTATGGTAAATATGTTCAATCTTGGAAATGAATATATATTTCTTAAAGATTACAGGAACGCAGAATCCTACTTAACGAAGGGAATTGAAAAAGCAGAGGATGCAGGTGCTAAACATTGGGAGGCAAATGGATATAGTTCCTTTGGACGATTATATATAGATTTGGGTAGATATGAAGAAGCAAAAGAATATCTATTAAGGTCTGTAGAGTTGGCAAAATCAATAGGTGCTGTGAAAGTAGCTGAACCTGCTCAGATTTTACTAAGCAAATTAAAAAAGAAATTATCTGTATCTGCAACAGATTAAAAATCTTAACCTATAGAATAAGCTTGCAATCTTTTGTTTATAAATTTTGATTAGATGAATATTGATTTTATGATTAAAAATAAGTAACAATTCTTTAATAAACTTATTAAATACGGTTCGGATATAGAGGGAAGCTAAATTGGGCAATAGAAACAGATTGAGACCCACGATGGGTATAGTTAAGAAATCCTTTTTTGATATTATTGCTTCAAGGATAGAAAATTCTATATTTTTAGATCTGTTCGCAGGCACGGGCTCTGTGGGAATAGAAGCACTTTGCAGAGGAGCTAAGAAAGTTATATTTGTAGAAAAGAATTATAAATATTCAGAAATTATAAGAAAAAAAACAAGTCGTTATGATAAAGAGAGGCATAAGATATATAAAATAGATGCATATAGATTTTTAAGTTTTCCCATAGTAGAGACGGCGGATATTGTTTATGTTGATCCTCCTTATGATTTTTTAAATACATCTCGCGGAAAAGAATTTTTGCAAAAACTGTTTCAAAAACTTAAGGAAAATTGTATAATAGCAGTTGAGCATAGGACAAATAGAAAATTTGATGAAATATATGCAGGATTTCATGTTTGTAGAAATAGGCAATTTGGAGAAACAGAATTAACAATATATAAAGGGAAAGAATAATGAAAAAGATTATTGCAGTTTACCCTGGAACATTTGATCCTATTACTAAGGGCCATGTAGATATCATCAAGAGAGCAAGCAATATCTTTGACAGATTGATTATTCCTTTAGTAACAGTCAATGTAAGCAAAAATATTTTATTTAATATTAAGGAGAGGGTAAAAGTTACACGAGAGGTGGTAGATGAACTTGGGCTTTCCAATGTAACTGTGGATAATTTTAATGGTCTTTTGATAGATTATGCGCATAAAGTTGGTGCAACTGTCATCGTTAGAGGACTGAGAGCTGTTTCTGATTTTGAATATGAACTGCAGATGGCTTTTATGAATAGGAACTTAGATCCTAATATTGAAACGGTTTCTATGATGCCTTATATTAAATATTCATTTTTGAGTTCCAGCATTGTTAAAGAGATATTTTTTAATGGGGGAGATGTAAGCAAGTTTGTTCCTAAGGTCGCGTTAAAATATCTATTGCAAAAAAGGGAGAAAAGATAATGTTGTTAGCAAAAAGAATTTCAAGGATTGAGCCTTCGCTTACATTGGGTATCACTATGCGGGCGAAAAGTATGATACAAAATGGTTTTAATGTACTGTGTTTTAGTGCTGGTGAACCAGATTTTAATACCCCAGAAAATATCAAACAAGCGGCTATAGATGCTATTCGTGATGGTTATTCTCACTATACACCAGTGGATGGGATCAATGAGTTGAAAGAAGCAATCGTCAATAAATTTGAGAGGGAAAACAATTTAAAGTATGATAAAGACCAGGTGTGTGTCTCGGTAGGGGCTAAACATACATTATTTAATATTGCTCAGGTGTTGTTTGAGGAAGGAGATGAAGTAATTATCCCCTCACCATACTGGGTTACTTATGAAGCAATTGTAAAGTATGCAGGAGCAAAACCGGTAATTATTCACACCAGGAAAGAAGATGGTTTTGTGTTAAAAAAAGAGGCGTTGGAGAAGGCAGTATCTCCCAGAACGAAGGCACTTATTTTTAGTTCTCCGTCTAACCCCGCAGGTGTAGTATACAACAGAAAAGACTTAGAGGATATGGCTGAAGTTGCTTTGAAAAATGACTTTTATATCATATCCGATGAAATATATGAACATATTATATATGATGGAATTGAGCAGATCAGTATTGCCAGTTTAGATAAAGATATATACAAAAAAACATTGGTGGTAAATGGTGTTTCAAAGAGTTATGCTATGACAGGGTGGCGGATAGGGTATTTGGCAGGAGACAGAAAAATAGTAAAAGCCATTGCGAAATTACAGTCTCAGAGTACATCCAATCCCACAGCCGTTGCTCAGATGGCAGCAGTAGAAGCATTGAATGGTCCTCAAGACAGTGTGGAGCAAATGAGAAAGGAATTTGAAGAGAGGAGAAATTTTATTGTAAATGAATTTCGCTCTACCGGCAGATGCGATTGTTTTAATCCGAAGGGTGCATTTTATATATTTCCCAATATTTCTCATCTCTACAAAGAGGGAACAGAGATTAATTCGTCTATGGATTTCGCTATGAGTCTTTTGGAAAAAGCTCATGTAGCTGTGGTTCCAGGTATTGCTTTTGGAGAAGATGACTATATTCGTGTTTCTTTTGCTACCTCTATGGAAGAGATAAAGGCTGGAGTAAAGATTTTTAAGGCATTTATCTCTGAACTTTAATTATAAATGAGAGTTTTATGGAAGACACTTTTAGTTATAATTGCAACCTGCTTGATATGTTTGGTTTTGGGTGGAGGGATATTTTTTTCCATCGTTTATTTAGAGACAAAATCTGACTTTAAGCGCCTTTCAAGTTATGGTCTTTTCACATCTACTATCTTTTACTCCTCAAGCGGGGAGAAGATTGCAGAATTTAACGCTCAAAGAAGAAAACCTGTGCCGTTAAAGGATATTTCACCCTGGATGATAAAGGCAATTATTGCCGCAGAAGATGAACACTTTTATGAACATGGACCAATTAATATATGGAGTATGATAAGAGCATTAATTAAAGATGTAAGATTGGGGAAAATGAGCCAGGGGGGAAGTACTATAACTCAGCAATTGGTAAAGAACCTTTATCTTACCCCGGAAAAAACAATCTACCGTAAGGCAAGGGAGATTGTTTTGGCCTATAGGTTGGAACATGTGCTTTCCAAAGATCAGATTTTAAATCTGTATTTAAATACTGTTTATTTCGGCAGTGGTGCTTATGGTATTGAGCAAGCTGCAGAGATATACTTTGCAAAGAGTGCAAAAAACCTGTCGTTGGAAGAATCGTCTTTACTTGCCGGTCTTCCTCGTGCCCCTTCCATTTATTCGCCCTATAAAAATCCTGAATTGTCAAAGAGAAGGATGGTTTATGTCTTAAACAGAATGGTAAAGTCAGGTTTTATTGAGGAAGAGGAGCGAAGGGATGCTTTACAGGCAAAATTTGTATTAAAAAGGAAGAAAACTTATGGAAATTATTTTATAGAGTATGCGAAACAGTATATAGAGAACAGATATGGAGAAGATATATTGTATAAAGGTGGATTGAGGGTTTATACCACGATGGACAAAACATTACAAAAATGTGCTACCAGTTCAGTTCAAAAGGGAATATTGAAATTGAACAATGGAAAATATGATGGATTACAGGGAGCACTTTTATGCATTGAGTCTTCTACTGGTTATGTAAAGGCGATGGTTGGCGGATATGATTATTCTTCAAGTAAGTTTAATCGCGCTTTACGGGCAAAAAGGGGACCGGGTTCGGCATTTAAACCGGTTATATATTTAACCGCCTTAGAACAGGGTTTTTCTCCTAACGATATATTGATTGATGAACCGATAGTATTTACATTTAAGGGCGAGGCGTGGAAACCGCAGAATTATGAAAGAAAATTTAGAGGTGAGGTAACATTGAGAGAAGCTTTAGCTAAATCTATAAATGTAGCTACTATCAGATTACTTATGGATGTAGGCATAGACGGGGTGATAGCGCATGCTCGCCTTTTAGGTATAACCTCAAACATTCCTCATAATTTAGCCATAGCATTGGGTTCGTTTAGTTTAAGTCTAAAGGAATTAACTACGGCATATGCTGCTTTTGGTAATTACGGATTGAAACCGAAACCCATTTTTATAAAAAAAATTATAGATAAAAAAGGTAAAATAATAGAGGAAAACAAGCCAAAACTGTCAAGGGCATGCAGTGAGGCTACAGGTTTTCTCATCACCAATATGTTAAGAAGTGTAATTGAGGAAGGAACAGGAAAAAGAGCAAAGGTGCTAAACAAGAATATTGCTGGAAAAACAGGAACAACAGATGGATTTAAGGATGCATGGTTTATAGGCTTCTCGCCAAAAATTGTCACCGGGGTATGGGTGGGTTATGATGACAGGAAGACAATAGGCGAAGGCATGACAGGCGCAAGGGTGGCATTACCTATATGGATAGATTTTATGAAAGAGGCATTGCGGGATGAGTATGACGATTTCAACATACCTCCTG
Organism: Desulfurellaceae bacterium; assembly: GCA_023128455.1. Taxonomy (GTDB): domain Bacteria; phylum Campylobacterota_A; class Desulfurellia; order JAGGSF01; family JAGGSF01; genus JAGGSF01. The sequence goes on along the minus strand of JAGMDW010000165.1, from coordinate 3,781 downwards.
ATGCTAAAAGGCAAATTCTCATCATTTTAAAAGGGAAGCAAAAGGCTAATGAAAGCTTTGGAGACTTATTCACAGAAAACCAGTAGATTATCTATAGAAGTAGGCGGGAAAATAAGGGAGCGTATAGATAGCTATCTTCACCGTATGTTTGAAGGTTTTTCTAGAAACAGAATACAAAGATGGTTAAAAGAGGGAAATATTTGCGTAAATGGAGAAATGGTTAAGAAAAACTATATTACAAAGGAAGGAGACAAGATTTACATTAATCCTTCCTTTGCGGAACCTATTCGGGTAGAGCCATGTGATGTTTCATTTGATATAATTTATGAAGATGAAAATATTGTTGTAGTGGACAAACCAGCAGGGATTGTGGTATATCCAGGAGCGGGGAGGGAAAAGAAAAGCATTGTAAGTGGTCTTCTGTATCGTGGCGTAAGGTTGTCTCGTATAGGAGCACCTGTAAGATGCGGAGTGGTGCATAGGCTGGATAAGGATACCAGTGGAGTGATAGTTTTGGCTAAGGATGAATATACACATCTAAAGCTATCACAACAGTTCGCGGAGCATACAATAAGCAGAAAATATATTGGTGTGGTTTACGGTATCTTTAAGGAAGAGAAAGGAATAATTGATAAGCCTATAGGCAGGCATCCTAAGGAAAGAAAGAGATTTGCTATAGTCTCTGATAAACAGGCCATTTCTCATTATCGTGTTTTTCGCAGATTAAAAGATGAAACAGTTTTGTTATTTAGACTGGAAACAGGAAGGACTCATCAGATAAGGGTGCACATGCAGTTTATGGGACACCCTATAGTAGGAGATAAACTGTATGGTGGTAAGAAGGGAAAGGAAGAAGAAAATATTAAAAGGCAGGCTTTACACGCATATCTTTTAAGTTTTGTGCATCCTGCAAAGAGACAGGTTGTAAAATTTGTATCTCCATTGCCGAAAGATATGAGAAATTTAATAAGGAGGGAAAGAAAATGAGAAGACTTATTCTGTTTGTTATTCTTCTTTTGTTGACAGGATGTGCAGGAATGTATCATGTAAAAACACATCCAGTGATTAAAACGAGTGTTAATATTCCACCTCCTAAAGGTATAGTTGCTGCAGGGAACACCAGGGCTGTAATGCTAAAATGGCAACCCATAATGGGATATGAAGGTGTAGGTGGATATAGAATTTTCAGAGGCACAGTAAAAGACGGAAACTATAGAAAAGTAGGAGAAACCAAAGGTAAATATAAAACAATCTATGTAGATAAAGGTGATGTTTTTAAACACCTGCAGGATGAAACTACATATTACTATAAGATTGCAGCTTTTGACAAAGATGGGAAGCTGGGATACCTTTCTCTGCCCGTATTAGCAAAAACTGCTCCGCCACCAGCTATACCACAGGTTCTTACTGCAATGAGTAATATTTGTAGAAAAATTACGCTTTCCTGGGCTGTATCAAACAAAGAAAATGTTTGCGGTTATATAATATACAGAGGAGAGTCAAAGAGTGAACCCCTAAAAAAATTAACCAAAGTTAGAGGAAGGTTGAATACCTCTTACATTGATGAAAACCTACCCGATAATGCTACTTATTGTTATTCTATTAGTGCATACAATGAGGCAGGTGCGGTAAGCAAACCATCACCTGCAGTATGTGCGGTAACAAAAAAATCTCCAATGGGACCACATAATTTAATATCTAAAAGGCAGGGAGCATGTAAGATTGTATTGAACTGGCATCCCAGCACTACTCCTGATGTAATCCTATATGAAATATATAGAGGAGAAAGTGAAAAAAGATTTTCTAAGATAAAGGAGGTTTCTTCGGCCTATATAACATTCATAAATGCAGGACTTACGCCGGGCAAGACATACTTTTACAAGGTGAGAGCGAAGGATGCAGATGGATTGTTCAGTTCTTTTTCCAATGTAGCACAAATTCAGGTAAAAGCGTTACCATCTTCTCCAAAAGGGATTTCTGTTGTTGAAACAGCTAAAGTAGTGCTGGTTAAATGGGAAAAGAGCGAAACATCAGATGTAGTGAAATATATATTGTATAGGAAGAGCCATTTAGTGTTTATTAAAGAGATGGTAGAAACGGACAAGACGAGCTTTACAGATAATGCCGTGGATAGAAATACTACCTATACCTATTGGGTAAGAGCGGTAGATTCCACCGGTCAATTGAGCAAAGATGGCCCATCTATTTCTATTAAGACGAGCAAATAATGTTCATAAGGGTAAAGAGCGCCACTCCTGTTGGTGTAAGTGCCTTACCAATAGATGTAGAGGTAGATATATCTCGTGGTCTACCTGGCTTAACCATTGTAGGTTTGGCAGAAAACGCAGTAAAGGAAGGAAAAGAAAGGGTGAGATCTGCTCTTTTGAACACAGGATTTATGCTTAAATCTACCCGCATTACAGTTAACCTTGCGCCTGCGGATATAAAAAAAGAAGGTAGTATATTTGATTTGCCAGTGGCAGTGGGGCTAATTGCTGCTAATGGATGGATAAATAATGAAGAAATAGAAAAATACATCATTGTTGGGGAGCTATCTTTAAATGGGGAATTGAGAAGAACAAGAGGAATTTTGCCCATTGTTATCTTGGCTAAAAAAATGGGATTGAGTGTAATTGTTCCTCAGGAAAATGCCTGTGAGGCGGCTATTGTAAAAGATATACCCATCTATCCCTGCACGAATCTGCTGGAGGTAGTGGAGTTTATCTCCGGGAAGGTGAAGAAAGAACCTTTCTCGGATGGAAAGGTATTGGATGTAAAAGAGGAATACAATGTGGATTTTAGTGATGTAAGAGGACAAAATTTTGCCAAACGGGCATTGGAGGTAGCTTCCTCCGGTGCCCATAATATACTCATGATTGGTCCACCCGGTAGCGGAAAAACCCTTCTTACTGAAAGGTTGCCTACAATTTTGCCAGAGATGAGGCTTGAAGAAATAGTAGAAGTGACCAAGATATACAGCGTGGCAAATCTTTTGAGGAGCGAAAAACCTATTGAAGTAGAAAGACCATTTCGTTCTCCCCATCATACCATATCAGATGTGGCTCTGATTGGCGGAGGAGGTGTGCCCCGACCAGGAGAAATTTCCTTAGCCCATCAGGGAATTTTATTCTTAGATGAGTTTCCAGAATTTAAGAGAAATGTCATTGAAGCATTGAGGGAACCTATGGAAAAGGGTAGAATCACGGTATCACGAGCGAGACTCACAGTGGAATTTCCCGCAAACTTCATGTTGATTTGTGCCATGAACCCCTGTCCCTGTGGGTTTTACGGTTCAAAGAAAAAGGAATGCATCTGCACCTTTGAACAGATTAGAAGATACAGGTCAAAGATATCAGGACCTATCTTAGACAGGATAGATATTCAGATAGAAGTGCCAGAATTGGAATATGAGGATATCTCATCCGAAGAAAGGGGAGAAAGTTCAAAAGATATAAGGAAAAGGGTAGGGAAGGCAAAAGATATTCAGAGAAAAAGATTAAAGAATGAGAAGATTTCTACCAATACCCAGATGGACGTAAGACAGATAGAGAGATATTGCAATTTAGATGATGAAGGAAAGAAGATAGTGGAAAAGGCGATGGAAAGATTGGGTCTTTCGGCCCGAGGATACAGTAAGGTCTTGAAGGTAGCCAGAACAATAGCAGATTTAGAACAAGAAGAAAATATACTACCATCTCATCTAAAAGAGGCGCTTCAATACAGGAGTCTGGATTTGACAAGATTTTAGCTTCAAGATTAAGATATTTTTTGCCTCAGGATT
>JAGMDW010000164.1 GCA_023128455.1 Desulfurellaceae bacterium | reverse complement strand
TGCGCCTGAGGGGATTCGAACCCCTAACCGGCGGATCCGAAGTCCGCTGCTCTATCCGTTAAGCTACAGGCGCACCGTTAATTTATTTATAAAAAGATGTTTGTCAACTAATCGGGAAGCAGCTTTTCAAAAAAGCTTTTCCTTGCCTGTTCTATCTCTTTTAGACTTATATCTATTACATTTTCAATGTAAAGCCTGTTTCCTTGCGTTTTTCCTATTTCTGCTATATTTACATTTTCTTTTTCTGCTGCGATTTTTATTTTTTCTTTATCTTTTGTAGTTATGATAATAACCGCCTGTGGTTCAGAGAACAATAGAAAGTCTTTTCGCTTAGAGAAGTAAAATTTTATATGCGCACCGATATTGTTCTTTATGCTCATCTCTGCTAATGAGACGGCTATGCCTCCATCGGATATATCATGGGCACAACTGATAATATCTCTGCATTTTGTTATTATCTTTTGAAGTTTCTTTTCTGTGTTTATATTGGGTTGAGGTGGTTTTCCTTCTACTTTGTTATATATCCATTTGAGATATGCACTGCCTCCCAATTCTTCCTGTTTCAAATTACCTAAGATGAGTATATCTTCCCCTTCATTTGTAAAAAATGATGGAATATAATCTTCTGCTTTTTCCAATATTCCTACCATGCCAATAATGGGGGTAGGGTAGATGGATGTTTTGTTCGTTTCATTGTAAAAACTTACATTTCCACTAACCGCGGGTGTATTTAAACTTTTCGCAGCTTGAGCGATGCCTTCTACTGCTTTTTTAAATTGCCACATTACCTCTTTATTCTCTGGATTGCCAAAATTCAAACAATCTGTCAATGCAAGAGGTTTTCCTCCACAGCAGGTGATATTTCTATAGCTTTCGCATACCGCATTTATGCCCCCTATAAACGGATTTAAGTATGTGTATCTCATGTTTCCGTCTACTGTTATGGCTATAGCTTCACCTGTTTCTTTTATTCTAATTATGCCGCAATCTGAACCAGGTCCTAATATAGTGTTTGTTCCTACGGAAAAATCATACTGTTCATAAATCCATTTCTTTGAACAGAGGTCAGGAGACGAAAACAGTTTTAATAATATTTCATTATAATCTTTTGGTTCTGGTAGAGAGTTGTAGTTAAATTTACCGGTTGTTTTTAGATATGAAGGTTTCTTTGTCTTTCTCTTGTATTTCGGGGCTTTTTCTACGACAACCTTTGTAGGCAAGGAGCAGATTTCATTTCCCTCAGAATAAATCTTTATGCATCTTTCTTTTATTACCTCGCCGATTACCTCTGCATCCAACCCCCATTTTTTAAATATATTCATTACATCTTTTTCTTTCCCTTTCTTGGCTACAACAAGCATTCTTTCCTGTGATTCGGAGAGCATAATTTCTTTCAAATTTAGCTTTTCTCTCAATGGCACTCTATCTAAGTATAATTTCATGCCTCTCTTCCCTCTATCTGACATTTCAAAGGAAGAGGAGGTTAGTCCTGCTGCTCCCATATCCTGCATTCCCTCAACGAGTTTTTTATCCATTGTCTCCAAACATGCTTCTAAAAGAAGCTTTTCTGTAAATGGATCGCCAACCTGAACAGTGGGTCTTTTTTCTTCTGCTTTTTTATCAAAGGATTGAGAAGCCATAACAGCTCCCTGTATGCCATCGCAGCCTGTTTTTGAACCTACATAAATGACAGGATTTCCTATAGTTTTTGCTTTTCCTAAAAATATATTTTTTCTTTTTGTAATGCCTATACAGAATGCATTTACCAAATTGTTCTTGTTGTAAGATTCATCAAAGTAGGTTTCTCCGCCTACAGTGGGTATACCCATGCAGTTTCCATAATCGCCAATCCCTCTTACTACACCATCAATTAGATACTTTGTTTTTTTATCATTGGGGTGACCAAAGCGTAGTGAATTGAGCATGGCGATAGGTCTTGCTCCCATTGTAAATATATCCCTCAGAATCCCTCCTACGCCAGTGGCTGCTCCTTGATAGGGCTCGATAAAGGAAGGATGATTATGGCTTTCCATTTTGAAGATAGCCACATATCCATTGCCGATATTTACCGCTCCTGCATTTTCTCCTGGCCCTATGATGACTTGTTTCCCTTCGGTGGGCAATTTTTTTAGTATGTGCTTGGAGGATTTGTAACAGCAGTGTTCACTCCACATAGCACCGATGATATCCAATTCTAAAGGAGATGGTTCTCTTTTTAGTATTTTTAGCAGATATTTGTATTCTTCTTCACTAAGTCCTCTTGCTTCTATTTCTTTTTTCATTACTTATTTTTTATCATTTCTTTTGTGGTTTGTGAAGAGTAATCATAAAAAATAAAAATCCTTGACAGGGAATTTATAAGATGTAAAATGGTTTTCCAAGTTCATCTTTAAGGGGTGATATATGCAAAATGCAGAATGGTTGTTACTGGGCATTGGTTGGTTGTTTTTTTTGGTTGTTTTTTTTATTTTAATTGCTCTTGCCTATTATTTAGCTCCTAAAGAATATTCCAAAGAGAAACTTGATTTATACGAGTGTGGTGTTCCTTTCGTTGATGAAGCTAAGGAACTTAACATCAAGTTTTTCATCATTGCTGTTTTATTCACACTTTTTGATGTTGAAGCTATTTTCATGTATCCCTGGGCAGTGAACTTTAAGGAGCTGGGGGTTTTAGGCGTGATAGAGCTTTCCATATTTATTGTTTTTGTATTTATTGGATGGATTTATGCTTGGGCAAAAGGAGCACTGGAATGGGAGTAGAAAATGTATTTATAACGGAGAAGCTGGATAAGCTAATCAGTTGGGGAAGAAGATGGTCTTTTTGGCCTCTTACCTGTGGTTTAGCCTGTTGTGCTATTGAAATGATGGCGGCTTCGGCTGCGCGTTTCGACTTTGCAAGGTTTGGTTCGGAGGTGTTCCGACCATCTCCTCGTCATGCAGATGTATTTATCATCGCTGGAACTTTAACAAAAAAGATGGCACCTGTGGTGCGTAAACTCTATGATCAAATGCCGCATCCCAAATGGGTTGTCGCTATGGGTAGCTGTGCAGAGACAGGCGGGGTGTTTGATACTTATAGTGTGGTTCAAGGTGTGGATATTGTTATTCCAGTGGATGTTTATATGCCTGGTTGTGCACCTACACCGGAAGCCTTACAATATGCTTGGATAAAGTTGCAGGATAAGCTGAGAAAAGAAGGGTCACTTAAGGCTTGATAGAAGGGGAAGTTTATGAAAAATGATGAGATTGTTGGTTTATTGAAAGGGGAATTTGGTGAAGCGGTTAAGGCATCAGCAGAGCTGAGCGGTGATTTAACCGTTAAAGTGGATTTAAGCAAGTTACATGAAATTTTGCAATTCCTTCGTTCCTGTCCTTCTCTTGAATTTGATTATCTTCCATTTATGACAGCTATCGATTATTCGGTTTATCCAAAACCGAAAACAAAAGAAGCAGAAGCGAAATTAAAGGAAGTAAAAACAAAAGAAGAAAAAATAAAGGAAGATGAAGAGAAGTTGACTGAAGCAAAAGAGGAAGAAGCAGAGAGTTTAAAAGAAGAAATACAAAAGTTGAAAGAAGAGATAGTTAAGGCAAAAGAAGAAGCAGAGAAATTGAAAGAAGAGGCAAAAGAGGAAGAAAGAGAGAAACAGTTTGATGTTGTTTATCAACTACGTTCTATAAAACATTCACATGATATAAGAATTAAAGCGGAAGTGGGCGAAGAAGATATAGTAGAAAGTGCAACGGATATATGGAGTTCTACGGGGTGCGATGAGTGTGAAATTTATGATATGTTTGGCATTAAATTCAAAAATCATCCTGATTTGCGTAGAATACTTATGCCCGAGGATTGGGTAGGCCATCCCTATAGAAAGGATTATCCACTCAAGGGAAAGGAAGGAGATGATGAATATTTGGATACACGTTTGCCAGAGGGTCAACTTAAAAAGCCAGAACATACAAGGATGCCTTGAGGGGTGTTGAGATGATTGGTATAGAAGAGACAAAAAGAGTACGGATAAATATGGGGCCGCAACATCCGGCAACACATGGTGTGGGAAGGTTTATATTGACATTGAATGGTGAGATAATAGAAGATGTCAAGCCAATTTGTGGTTATTTACATAGAGGATTGGAGAAATTAGCGGAGAATATGACATATCAACAGTTCATGCCCATCGTAGATAGACTGGATTATGTGGCAAGTATGAATAATGATTTAGCTTACTGTTTGGCAATAGAAAAACTATTAGGAATGGAAGTTCCAGAAAGAGCAGAATATATCAGGATATTAATAGCAGAGTTGGGCAGAATTGCCTCTCATCTTATCTGGTTGGGCACGATGGCATTAGATATTGGTGCAATGACTCCCTATTTCTATACATTTAGAGACAGAGAAACAATCTATGACATGTTTGAAGAGATATGTGGCGCCAGGCTGATGTATAACTATGTGAGAATGGGTGGCGTGTCAAACGACATTACACCTAAATTCATGGAAATGTTAAAACATTTTTTGGATACATTTCCAAAATTAATGAAGGAATCAGATGGTCTCTTAACCAAAAACAGAATATGGATGAGTAGAACGAAAGATGTGGGTGTAATAAATTACGATGATGCTATAAGTTGGGGACTTTCCGGTCCCTGTCTACGTGGCTCTGGTGTTAATTGGGATTTAAGAAAGAATAGACCTTATGGGATTTATCCTTCATTGGATTTTGATATACCTTATCTCCCAGAAGGCGATGTTTATGCCAGATATTTGGTGCGATTAGAGGAAATAAATCAGAGTGTTAGAATATTGAGGCAGTGTGTGGAAAAGATACCGTCTGGTGGTGATTATATGAATCCTGAATCTCCTTTTGTGCGTCCAATGAAGAAGCCGAAGGAAGGCATAGCCTTGAAAGATTTTGTTTTACAAATCCGAGGAGTAAAAGCGCCGGCAGGTGAGGTTTATTTTGGTGCAGAAAATCCAAAGGGTGAATTAGGGTTTTATATAGTGAGTGATGGTGCAGGAAAACCTTATAGAATGAAGATTAGAACACCTTCTTTTGTTCATGTGTTTGCATTGCCAGTAATAGTTAAGGGTGGCCTAATAGCAGATATAGTATCTGTGATAAGTAGTTTGGATTTTGTTTTTGGTGAAGTGGATAGGTAAAAAAACGAGGTGATGTTATGCTAATATATGTGCTTACTGGTGCAATCAAGCTTCTTGTTGTTTTTGTTCTTTTATTGTTATACGCGCTATTTATGCTTTGGTTTGAGCGTAAAGCATTGGGATTTATTCAAATAAGGATAGGCCCAAAGCTCGTATCATCTGGCCTTGAAGGATTGCTTCAACCAATTGCGGATATGTTGAAAACTTTATGGAAAGAGGACATTGTTCCTCATCGAGCGGACAAATTGGTCTTTTGGCTTGCACCTGTTATTGGTGCCATGTTTCCATTTGCGGCGGCGATGGCTATGCCATTTGGTCCTCCTTTAAAGATTGGTGGTAGTTACTTTTATCTCTCGGTTGTTCATGTGAATGTGGGCATTCTTTATATTCTTGCGGCATTAGGGCTTACTTCTTACGGTGTTTTGTCTGCAGGTATTGCTTCTGGCGGTAATAAATATTCGTTGATAAGTGCTCAGAGAGAAGTGGCACAAATGGTTAGTTATGAAGTAGTTATGGCTTTAGCACTGCTTAATCCTATTTTAATGGCTCAGTCCCTGGATTTATATGATATTGTGGCAATGCAGGCTCATCATTTGTGGTTTGTTTTCTATCAGCCCGTGGCTTTTGTTGTATTCTTGATCTGTATGTTTGCAACAGCGGCAATTGTTCCTTTTGACCTTCCGGAAGCAGAACAGGAATTGGTAGCAGGATTCAATACGGAGTATTCTGCAATGAAGATGGGCATGTTTCCCTTTGGTCAGTTTGTAACTATACTGGTTATGTCTTCATTAATGGTAATTTTCTTTCTTGGGGGTTGGACAGGACCTATATGGAATGGTCACCCCTGGATATTAGGTTTTATATGGTATTGGATAAAGGTTTTCTTTTTTGTCTTTCTGTTTATTTGGTCCTGGGGTACATTTCCGCGTTATCGCTATGATCAATTGATGAATATATGCTGGAAAATTCTACTTCCAATATCTGTGTTAAATATTTTGTGGACAGGCTTTGCGTTGATTATACATATACCAATGATTTAAGGAGTGGGGATGATGATAAAAGAACATATACTGTTTGCGGATTTGATTAAGGGTCTTTCTATAACGATCAAGAAACTCTTTGGACCCAGTGTTACCTTACATTATCCTATTCAGAGAAGAGAACTTCCAGAGAGAATGAGATTTTTACACAAGCTTGATTTAACACCCGAGGGGAAGATTAAGTGTATAGCCTGTGGAATATGTGAGAGAATCTGTCCACCAAAATGTATAAAGATGACTCGTGGAACGCGTGAAGATGGGAAAAAAGGTCTTACTGAATATGAGATTGATATAGGTAGGTGTATATTCTGTGGGTTGTGCGTGGAAGTATGTCCGGAAGAAGCTATTAGTATGACGAATATTTACGAATTAGCAACATATAATAAAGCAGATACAGTTTATACAATGGACAGATTAGTGAGAGATGTTCCAGAAGAGAAAAAAGCAGAGGTGAGATGAGATGACTAGTATGGAAGCTATAATTTTTGCTATCGTGTCTTTAATAGCTGTTGTGGGGGCGTTAGGTTTGGTTTTTGCTAAGAATCCTTATCATAGTGCTTTGTGGATGGTTTTTTCTTTTGTTGGTCTTGCTGGGTTGCTTGCTCTTTTAGAGGCATATTTTCTCACTGTTCTACAACTTATTGTTTATGCAGGTGCTATTGTGGTTATGATTGCCTTTGTAATGATGACCATAGATTTTAGAAAGGTGGGGGGATTGAGCAAGTTTGTTCCTCAATGGTTGTGGGGTCTTATTATTTCATTTGGTATTTTGATAGATTTGTTTATTCTTGCATCTAAAATGAAGATTGATGTTTCTCAATCGGGTAAGAATTTGGCGATAGCAGGAAGCAACACAAAAGCATTGGGAATGGAGTTGTTTACTCACTATCTCTTTCCATTTGAATTGGTGGCTATAATTTTGCTGGTTGCTTTGATTGGTGTTGTTGTTTTGACAAAAAGAGAAATAAAGTGAGGTAGAATGATGGAGAATTACGTTCCTTTTTTGATGGTGGCTTTTATCCTCTTTGCTATTGGTGCAATAGGTGTTTTGGTGAGAAGAAATTTCTTCGTTGTGCTTATGTCATTGGAGATAATGATTAACTCTGCAGGTCTGGTGTTTGTTATACTCTCTTATTTCTCAGGAACTGTTTCTGGTCAGGTATTTTTTATATTTGTAGCTGCTGTTGCCGCATCGGAAACGGCTGTAGGCTTGGCAATAGCGGTTTTGATGTATAGGGTAAGGCATACTGTGGATGTAACTGAATTTAGCATGATGAAACGATAAAAGGGGAAATTTATGGAATGGTTATTGCTTTTATGCGTACTTTCGCCGGCGGTAGGTTGTATTATTAATGGTCTTTTTGGTAGATGGACCTATAGGGCTGCTGGCGTTATTGGTTCTACCTTTTTGGGTATATCTTTTGCCCTTGCTGTTCCACTGATTATCTATGCCATTCAGGGTCACGTTGTAGACTATAGTTATTACCACTGGATCGTATCTGGGAAGTTTACTGTGCCTTTTGGCTTGCGCTTAGACAGTTTGTCGGCAATGATGCTGGGTGTTGTAACCTTCGTGAGTTTTATGATTCACATATACGCTATTGGATATATGGGTGGTCATAAGGGCTATGCCAGATTTTTTACCTATCTCAACCTCTTTGTCTTTGCAATGTTGCTCTTGTGTATGGGTAACAATTATTTAACTATGTTTATTGGTTGGGAAGGTGTAGGTTTTTGTTCTTATATCCTGATTGGTTACTATTACGAGAAGAAAACGGCGGCAGATGCAGGCAGAAAAGCATTTGTTACAACCAGGATAGGTGATATTGGCTTTATCGTTGGAGTGCTTTTTATTATTTTGTATTTCGGTTCCGTGAAGTTTACAGATGTCTTTGCTCAGGCACATATGATTTCTCCAGCAATAATAACGATAATTACATTGGCTTTGTTCCTTGGTGCGATAGGAAAATCTGCGCAGTTTCCTCTATATGTATGGTTGCCTGATGCAATGGAAGGTCCTACGCCTGTTTCTGCGTTAATTCATGCTGCAACAATGGTTACGGCAGGTGTATATATGGTTGCGCGTTCAGCCCCGTTGTATGCATTATCTCCGACGGGCAGCTTAGTGGTGGCGAGTGTCGGGGCATTTACAGCTTTATTTGCAGCTACGATGGCTTTGACCCACTTCGATTTGAAACGTATTCTGGCTTATTCTACAATCAGCCAGATAGGATATATGATGATTGGTGTGGGCGTGGGTGCTTATTGGACGGGTATGTTTCATCTGATGACACATGCTTTCTTTAAAGCACTTTTGTTCCTTTCTGCTGGTGCTGTTATGCATGCTATGCACGGAGTGTTGGATATGAGATTAATGGGAGGCTTGAGACATAAAATGCCTCAAGTATGTATCGTTATGATTATTGCCTCCCTGGCTATAGCTGGGATTCCGCCGTTATCGGGTTTCTTTAGTAAGGATGTTATATTAAGTGAAGCATTAATGTTGGGTCATCCTATCATCTGGTTGGTAGGGGTGGTTACAGCATTTATGACGGCATTTTATATGTTTAGAATGATATTTTTCACGTTCTTTGGGGAATCCAGGGTGCCGGAGGGGATGCATCCTCATGAAGCGCCGTCTGTTATGCTTGTGCCCTTATGGGTACTTGCTGTGGGTTCTATTGTAATTGGTGGAATTTTAGGGGTGAAGGTGCATGGTCATATATCTATAGAACATTTTATTTCTCTTACCTCGCCTAACGCATTCCCGATAGTACATAAGTATAGTGAAACATTGTTAATTATTATTTCCATTATAGCGGGCGTTCTTGGTATTGCTGTAGCCTGGTTGGCATATATTCCCAAAGGGGCATTTTCTTTCCGTTCTTTCGTTGTTAGAACTTTTCATCCTCTGTATAGATGCTTTTTCAATCTGTGGTGGGTTGATGAGATCTACAACTTTTTGTTTTGTCGTCCATTCTGGCATGTTTCAGAAAGGTTCTTATGGAAGGCTGTGGATGTCAAGGTTATTGATGCAGGGGTAGATGATGTAGGTCGTGTTGCAGGTTTGACGGGAAGGGCTGTTCGAATACTTCAAACTGGGTTTATAAATAATTATGCTTGCTGGGTTTCTGCAGGAGCGTTGATTATTTGTGGCTGGTATTTATTGAAGATTATGTGATTAGGAGATAAATATGAATCAATTGCATTTTCCCATTCTCTCATTTATAACATTTTGGCCGCTCTTAGGTGTATTTATTCTTCTGTTCATAAACAGGAAGAATGAGGCGGCGATAAGGATTGTTACTTTTGTTTTTATGCTTGTAAATTTTCTTGTCTCCACACTTCTCTACTTTCATTTTGATCCTACTACCTGGCAGCCGCAATTTGTAGATAAGATTCCGTGGATCAGCAGTTTGGGGATAAATTATTACCTTGGTATAGATGGATTGAGTTTGTTTCTTGTTCTTCTCACTACCTTTTTGAGTGTTGTCGGCCAGCTTTCCACATGGAGTGCAATAAAAGATAAAGTTAAGGAATTCAATATTATTTTTCTTCTTTTGCTCACTGGTATGTTGGGTGTATTTGAATCATTGGATGCGTTTCTGTTTTATGTGTTCTGGGAATTTGAGCTTATTCCTATGTATCTTATGATTGGTATATGGGGCGGACCGCACCGTGTTTTTGCCACTATGAAATTTTTCTTATATACATTTACGGGTTCTGTATTTATGCTGGTTGCTATAATGGCTACCTATTTCCTGTTTCACCATTATACAGGTATATATACATTTGATATGTTTCAACTTGCTTCTCATCCCCTTCCTTATAATTTACAATTTTGGTTGTTTTTGGCTTTTTTCATTGCTTTTGCCATTAAAGTGCCCATGTTTCCGTTCCATACCTGGTTGCCGTGGGCACATGTGGAGGCTCCGACCGTAGGTAGTGTGATTTTAGCCGGAGTCCTGCTGAAGATGGGAACATATGGTTTCTTGAGGTTCAATCTGCCCATGTTCCCGAATATGGTTCATACCCTGGGCATAGTGGTTATTGTTCTTGCTATCATAGCTATTTTCTATGGTGCAATGGTAGCTATGGTGCAACCCGATTGGAAAAAATTGGTTGCCTATTCCAGTGTGAGCCACTTAGGTTATGCCATGATAGGCATGTTTGCCTTAAATTCTCAGGGAATGGAAGGCTCCATTATGGAGATGGTTAATCACGGTATATCAACTGGGGCATTATTCCTCATGGTCGGCATACTTTATGAGAGAAGACACACCAGATTGTTTTCAGAATATGGAGGGATAGCGGCTATTATGCCTCGATTTGCAGTGTTGGCTGGTATTATTACCCTTTCTTCTTTGGGTCTTCCTGGTACGAATGGCTTTATCAGTGAAATTCTCTGTTTAATAGGTGCATTTAAAGCCAATATCTGGTATGGAATACTTGCAGCAGGAGGCGCTGTTGTAAGCGCAATTTACCTTTTGATGATGTTCCAGAAGGTATTCTATGTGAAGACAAGAAATGTTAAGAATCTGGGATTAAAGGATTTGGATTTGAGAGAAACCTTTTATATGGGTATATGTGTGGTAGTTATCTTATGGATAGGTATTTATCCCAATCCTCTTCTTTCCAGGATGCATGTATCTGTGGAACACCTATTACAACATGTGAATAGCCATTCTGAACAGATTACAATAAAAGATGTAGATAAGAATCTTGCTTGCGGTAAATTAGTGAAAATAAATGCGATAAGTAGAGGTGGGTTATGATTTCTTATAGTTTAGTAGATTTTAGACCGATCATTCCGGAGCTTGTTCTTCTTTTCTTCACATTTTTTATTTTGTTTATTGATTTTGCTATACCGAAAGCAAAGAAGAAGATAAATGGTTTTATTGCTTTGATTGGTGTTGCAGTCACCCTTGTTGTTGTTCTTTCTCTGTATGGTTCAAGCTGGACTGGATTTAATAACATGATTATCTTTGATAAGGCATCCGGTTTTGTAAACATTATTCTTTTGCTTACTGCTTTTGTTGCTATTTTGATGTCCCTTGATTTTATTAAAAGAGAAGGAATAAATTTTGGCGAGTATTATGTGATATTGCTTTTCTCGCTTATTGCTATGCAAGTATTTTGCTCCACCTATAATCTTATCGTGATGTTTTTGGCGGTAGAAACACTGTCTATTTCCATGTATATTCTCACTGCAATAAAGAGGGATGGTTTAAGGTCTATAGAAGCAGCTATGAAATACTTTATTTTAGGTTCATTCGCTTCTTCGTTTCTTGTTTTAGGTATTGCGCTTATATACGGTTTGTTTGGTACAGTAGATCTTTTAAGGGTAAAAGAGCTGTTAACAGGAGCTGATAGTCTTCATACCTGGATAGCACTTGTTTCTTTTGTTCTTATTCTTATAGGATTTGGTTTTAAAATTGCCGCCTTCCCATTCCATGCCTGGACGCCTGATGTTTACGAAGGAGCGATTACTCCCATGTCTGCCTTTATGTCTATTGCTCCTAAAGCAGCCAGTTTTATGGCTTTAATGAGATTGCTTGTTGTGGGGATGTTCCCCATTCAAGTAGAGTGGGTAAAGCTTTTGTGGATTATTGCTGTCTTTACAATGTTCTTTGGTAACCTCGTTGCGTTGTGGCAGAAAGACTTAAAGAGACTTTTGGGATATTCAAGTATTGCCCATGCCGGTTATATGCTGGTGGGCATCACCGCGGCGAACAGTTTAGGGTATGGTGCAGTTTTGTTTTATCTGTTTGGTTATATATTCATGAATTTGGGTGCCTTTTCTGTTGCTGAATACATCAGTAAAAAGAATGTGGAAGGCTGTCTCATAGATGATTTGAGAGGTATGGGATATAAGTATCCTCTGGCAGGAGCGGCTATGCTTGTCTTCATGTTTTCTTTGTCCGGTGTTCCTCCTACTGTAGGATTTATAGGAAAATACTATTTGTTTTCAGCAGCAGTGAAATCACATCTATACTGGCTTGTTATTTTAGGCGTGATAAATAGTGCAATTTCTGCATATTTTTATTTAAATGTTATAGTTACAATGTATATGAAGGGTGGAGCGAAAGAAGAGGTTGTTTCTTTTCCCTCCCCATACCTGCGAGCAGCCATTGTTATTGGAGCTGTAGGTACAATTATCTTTGGTGTTGCTCCAGGTTCTGTTTTGAATGTAGCTCTTTCTTCAATAGTTTTTTAGCAGTTAGCGGAAATTTTCAGAGGAGAATTTCCGCTAACTGTCTTAATGGCTGATAGTTTATTTTCTGTCAGAGTTTGTTATAGAAATTGAATTTGGCTCTCTATTTCTGCTTCATCATCCAGAGATATAATATAACCAAAAGGCATGGTCGCCCTTTATGGCTGGTAATCCTCTTAAATCTGCGGGGTCAAGCTGGGCTAATCTTACATCTATAAAACCAATTTCTCTTTTTTCTGCTACTTGTTGAGTAATAGCGGATTTTCCTGTGCCTCGTGCTCCCCATATAAATACAGGTAAGTGTGCTTCTATAATCTTTTGTAGAATGGAATAAAGTTTTCTTGGTGTTACCCTTTTCAGATGGATTATTGTAAGTGTAGATATAATTTTTTCAACTGTGATAATTGTTTTTTAAAAATCGATGGGAAACCACAAATTTCTGACATATATATAAATGAGATATATGCATATTAGGACTATTGCATTTTTCTTTCTTAAAATTTCATGTTTCCATAAGAAATATAATATTAATAATGCTGTAAAAATTTTGAAAGGAAGGTCAAATAAAATTATGACCTGAGGAACAGTATAGGTTGAAATCAATGCGCCTAATCCTAATGCGAACATGGGATTTGTCACATTGCTTCCAATAAGAATTCCGGCAGAAATCGCCTTTTTGTTTTTAAATACGGCAATTAATGATGTGGTTAACTCTGGCAAAGCAACGGCAACTCCCAAAATGATGATACCAAAGTATGAGGCACTTATGTGGAGTTGTTTTATAAGCACTTCAGAGGAACCAACTACCTTATCAGCAGAAAAAGCCATAATTGTAAAACTTAATATAAGAATAGCAATATTTTTAAATACTTGCCTTTTTTGAATTTTAATTATGGATTTTTTTTCAATCATGCCTCGTTTTTTAAGGATAAGGAGGTATAGAATATATCCGAAAAATAGTATAAATCCCTCAAATCTGGATATTGTACCGTTGAGTCCAAACATAAGAACCAGTAGCGATGCACCAATTAAGCCGCCCATATCTTTTAACAGATGGTTTTTTGCTACAGTAACTATGCCTATTATGGCAACTATGCCCAGGACAAAATTTTGTTGAAATATGTCTGAGCCAATGTTTGCTCCCAGCACCAGTCCTGACAGATTATTTAAAAGCTGTGGATGCTCAACTATTTTGAGACTGCATATGATGTGGGTCATTATCTCTGGCAGGCTTGTTCCCACTGATAAGACTGTCATTCCAATAAGTTCGTCAGAGAGGCCAAAATGATAACCTAAAATTACACTGCTTTTCACGGAAAAATAGGCGGCGAAAAGAACGGCAATTGAACCTATTATAAGAATCAGGGAGTTTGCAAGCATTATGCTCATGCTGCAGATAATAAAGCATTTAGATTTTTAACTCAATAATATTCTTCTAAAGTTTATGTTGGCAGGATTGGCGGAGCAATGACTATTTACAAAGTTCAATGATTGTGACACAAATCTACGAATTGCCGTAAAAACCTCTGGTTTTTTGGAGCTTTTTGTGCTAATTATTAGATAGTAGAACTATGATTGGGAGGTGTAAAATGGCTGAAGAAAGACCGAGTGGGGTAACTATTTATGCAGTTATACCCTGGATTGTTATTGTAATTACGATGATTACAATCTTATAAATGATTATCGTTACTTTATTAGATTCTTTGTATGAATAGATAAGTGTTTGCACGGCACGGCAATCCCGATTAAGAACAAAATTTGCCAGGCAGTGAAGTGTTGGTATCTTTTGAGGAATATTTTTAAGATATAGTTATATTTATATTTATGCTTATATTTGAGCGATCTATTAACAGCAAAGCTTATATGAATAATGATGAGGTAAAGATAATTGCAATATTTAAGGATGATATAGCTCATTATCTCAAATTGACTGTTTTCTTTAATAAAAATGATAAAGTAATAGAAGATGTAGATTGTGAAATGCCCAAGACACCGTTTGATAAATGTAAAGGAGTAAAGGGTATTGCTCGTAAAATAATTGGCTTAAGAGTGGAAAAAGGCATCTCTAAAAAGATATTTTCACAGATAGGAGGAAGGGAAGGGTGCGTTCATTTAGCTGAGCTTGCAGTTGAAGCGGTAAAAATGTTTTCATTGTTGGTGATGGGAATAGAAACCGAATATTTTACCGAGGGGTACAAAAAATTAAGTGAGAAAGAACAGATAGAACTATCCAAAAAGTATTTGAAGGATACCTGTTTTGTGTTTTCGGATTAACAAAGTTATGTGTTTATCAATTAAAGAAGAATTTAAAAAAATTAAAGTAGATAAATGTTGGTCATTTGCGGAATACAAACCCTCTGATACGGCTAAATGGACGCATTGTTATCATCGTTATCCTGCTAAGTTTATTCCACAATTGGTTGAAAAATTGATAGATGAGTATGTATCCAGTAAAGATGCCCACATAAATGACCCATTTATGGGATGTGGAACAACAATCGTTACTGCAATTTCCAGAGGGTTTAAAGCAAGCGGAACAGATATTAATAAAATTGCCTATCTGATAACCAAGGTAAAATCAACACCGATAGAGCCTGATTATCTTGATCAAAAGATAAAAGAATTTTTATTAAAAGTAGGATTTTTGAAAGATAGTAATACATTATTTAAAAAGAATATTGATCCCTTAATTCCGCAAAGACATATTGATAGAATTAATTATTGGTTTACTGAAGAAAATAAAATTGAATTGGGTAAAATATTAAGGGTTATTTATGAGGAAAATGATGAAAAAATAAAAGACTTTTTTCTTGTTGCTTTCAGCTATATTCTGAAAAGTTGTTCTATATGGTTACAGAGAAGCACAAAACCAACAAGAGATTTCAAGAAGCACCCTACAAAGCCCTATGATGCCTTAAAAAGGCATCTAAAGAAGATGGAAAGAGGGAATTATGTCTTTTATAGTGTTGTTCCCAAAAAGGTCAGAGATAATCTTAATGATTATTTAAACATCAAGATTGATGATGCAAGGAAACAACCTGTACCTGATAATAGTGTTAATTTAATTGTAACTTCAAGTCCTTATGTTACCAGCTATGAATATGCAGACTTGCATCAATTATCAACAATTTGGCTTGATTTAGCTGATGATTTAACAGAGTATAAGAAAGAATTTATTGGAACTTCTTACAAAAAATATGAGAATAAAGAATTACGAAGTAGGATTGCAATGGATATAGTTGATGAGATGTCTAAAAAAAGCCAGAAAATGGCAAAAGAAATTGAGGCATTTTTTATTGATATGCAAGAGGTATTTGATGAAAGTTACAGAATTTTAAAACATGGTGGAAGATGCTGTTATGTTATTGGTGATACAAGGCTAAAGGGAGTGGACATACTAAACGCTGAGGTATTTGCTGAGAGTTTACAGTGTTCTGGATTTAAACTTGACAGAATAATAAAGAGAGAAATACCATTAAAAATACTTCCTCAGAAAAGGGATGAGAAAACGGGGAGGTTCGCGAGTAATGACAATGCAGATTCGGAAGCATATCCTGCTGAGTATATCGTAATCGGCTTAAAGGAGTGATAGAGATGGACTTTGAAGGTTTAAAAAGGCTATATCTCAAAAAGCGTGAGCAATTGGGAGCTAATGCATACAAACATATCTCGGGATTGTTGAAAGAAGCAAAGAAAATTCACAAACAGGATTGGCTGAAACATCCAACGAAAGCTGGAGATCATGAACAAAGTTGGCGTGCATTTAAAGGAAAGAATTTGGAGAAATTAATTCAGTACATTATTACCGAAGAGATTGAAGAACTTGGATTGAAAGTAGTCAACGGGAATAGACTGGAAAGATCAATAAAATTACCTATGGAATTGAGTCAGGTTAAAAGAAATCTGGCTATTGATTATGGAGAATTCGGCTTACATTTGCCAGATGTAGATATCATTATTTATAATCCTCAGACTTATAAGGTGTTAGCAGTCATTTCAAGTAAAGTTACTTTAAGGGAACGGATTGCTCAAAGTGGCTACTGGAAACTAAAACTTCTGCAAGATGAAGCTACAAAGCATATCAGGGTGTATTTTATCACTCCAGATGAAGATGGAACATTGACTTATAAGAAACCGACGAAGAAGGGGAGGGCTATTGTAGAAGTTGATTTGGATGGGAGTTATGTTTTAACTGAAGAAAAAATCGAAGAAA
>JAGMDW010000163.1 GCA_023128455.1 Desulfurellaceae bacterium | reverse complement strand
TAGTTACCAAGATTTTGGAGTGATGCATGAGGGAAATAGTTCGTCTTGCCTGTGATGAGTGTAAGAGAATAAATTATACAACGAAGAGAAACAAAAAAGAAAAGAAGGAGAAGTTACATTTTAAAAAGTTTTGTCCGTTTTGTAAAAAGCACACAATGCATAAAGAGGTGAAGTAGGCCAGTAGCTCCAATTGGTAGAGCGGCGGTCTCCAAAACCGCAAGTTGGGGGTTCGAATCCTCCCTGGCCTGCCATATTTTATGAATATGAATATTGTAGAGAAGATAAGAAAATTTTTGTTAGAAGTTCGCAGTGAGATAAAGAAAGTTGTTTGGCCAGAGAAGAGGAATCTTTTTTCGGCAACAATAGCAGTTGTTATATTTATAATTATTGTTACTGTAATTTTGAGTGTGTTAGATTATATTTTTTCTATAATAGCAGGAATGGTTTTTAAATAATGGAAGCAAAATGGTATGCTATTCATACACAGGTAGGTTTTGAAAGAAAAGTGAAAGGGAGTATAGAAAAAGAAGCTGAGTTGTTAGGCTTTAAAGATAAAGTAGAAGAGGTACTTGTTCCCGTAGAAGAGATTGTTGAGATAAAGAAGGGCGAGAAAAAGATAAGGCAGAAATGTTTGTATCCTAGTTATGTGTTTATAAAGGCTTGCTTTGACAATGATCTTTTTAATGTTATAAGAAGATTGGCTCATGTAACAGGATTTGTAGGTAGTAGGAAAGAGCCTACTTTTTTGAGCGATGAGGATGTAAATTTGGTTTTTGAGAGGTTGAAAAAGGCCAAAGAAGCTCCCAGGCCGGCAGTTTCTTTTAAGCAAGGGGATAAGGTGAGAGTTACGGATGGTCCGTTTACTGATTTTGTGGGCACGGTGGAAGAGGTAGATTTGGATAAAGCGCGATTAAAAATAATGGTAAGTATATTTTGTCGCTCCACACCGGTGGAGTTAGATTATAATCAAGTGGATAAAATAGAGGAGTAAAGCAATGAAAGAGGAAGCTGCCGCTACTATTAAGTTACAAATACAGGCAGGAAAGGCGTCTCCCGCACCGCCTGTTGGACCGGCATTGGGCCAGCACGGGATAAACATTATGGATTTCTGTAAGAAGTTTAATGAACAAACAAAGGATAAGGGCGATTACACTATTCCTGTGGTGATTAAGCTTTATAAGAATAGAAGTTTTTCTTTTGTTACAAAGACGCCTCCTGCATCTGAGCTCATAATGAAAGCATTGAAGATAGAAAAAGGTTCTTCTGTACCGAATAAAACTAAGGTAGGGGAGCTCTCAAAAAAGGATTTAAGGAATATTGCTCAGATGAAGTTACCGGATTTGAATACCAAGGATATAGAAAAGGCGATGAAGATTGTTGCCGGTACTGCGCAAAATATGGGCGTCGAGGTAGAATTATGAAAAGAGGCAAAAGATACTTGCAGGCTTTGGAAAAATATGATCAACATAAGGAATATTCGTTGGAAGAAGGTATAAAGATATTAAAGGATATTGCCTATGCAAATTATGATGAAGCGATAGAGGTTTCTATGCACTTAGGTGTTGATCCGAGACATGCTGACCAGTTGGTTAGGGGTATGGTGGTGTTGCCTTACGGGCGCGGTAAGTCTGTTAAGGTGTTGGTCTTTGCCAAAGGAGAAAAGGTGAAAGAGGCGGAGAACGCGGGCGCGGATTATGTTGGTGGAGAAGATATGGCGGAGAAGATAAAGAGTGGATGGTTGGAGTTTGATAAGATAATTGCAACACCGGATATGATGTCTGTAGTGGGAAAAATGGGCAAGATATTAGGTCCGCGAGGACTAATGCCCAACCCGAAATTAGGAACGGTGACATTTGATGTGAAGGGGGCTATAGAGAGAGCTAAGGCAGGAGAAATAGAGTTTAGAGTGGATAAAACGAGTAATATTCATGCCTCAATTGCCAGAAAATCTTTTGATAGCGAAAAACTTAAGGAAAACATACTGGCCTTTTACGATTCAGTTGTGAAGGCGAAACCTAAAGCAGCAAAGGGAAGATATATAGAAACTCTTTATTTGAGCGCAACTCATTCCCCTTCTGTGAAGATTGGCGTGGGAACAATTAAATGAGGAGAGAAAATTTGGAAAGCAAAAGTATAAAGGAAAAAAGAGAAATAGTGGAGAAGTTGAGAGAGGATGTGAGTAAATGGCAGGTCATGGTTCTTTCTGATTTTTCTGGCATGAGTATAAAAGAAATGGAAGATGTGAGAGGAGCATTGAAGGAAAGCGGCGGCAGTTTCCATGTTATGGGAAACACGATTATAAAAAGGGCGTTAAAAGATACTGGGTTTAGTGGGCTTGCGGATAAAATCTCAGGTCCTAATGCTGTAGCTTATACCGCAGCAAATCCTGTTGATTTGATTCAAACATTAGTGAGAAAAACAAAGATTTATGAGAACTTGAAGATTAAATCGGGTGCGTTTGAAAAAAGATTGCTTTCTCGGGATGAGATTGGAGCAATTGCTACTCTCCCACCAAGAGAGGTTCTCACTGCACAACTCTTGTCTATGTTAAATGCGCCTCTGTCTAATTTTATGAATGTGTTTAATGGTATTTTGCTGAAATTTATTTATGTTTTGAAAGCCTGTGAGGAAAAAAAGGATAGGACTTTAGGAGGTAATGGGAATGCCTGATGTTAGTAAAGGAGATGTTGTCAAGTTTATTGAGAACATGACTGTTCTGGAGATGAGTGAGTTTGTTAAAGAGTTGGAAGAGCATTTTGGAGTAAGCGCTCAGGCAATGGTTGCTCAGGCAGCTCCAGCTCAAGCAGCTGAAGAAGCAAAGCCGGAAGAGAAAACCGAATTCGACATTGTGTTGAAGGAAATTGGCCAGAAAAAGATTCAGCTTATAAAAACAGTGAGAGAGATTACAAGTTTGGGGTTGAAAGAAGCGAAGGAGTTAGTAGATAAAACCCCTACTAAAGTGAAGCAGCATTTATCCAAAGAAGAAGCAGAAGCTATTAAGGCTAAAATAGAAGAGGCTGGAGCTACTGCCGAAGTTGAATAAACTTTACTTGTTTTATAGATGGGGGGAAGGGGTTTCGGTGCCTCTTCCCTTATTTTTTGCACTGAGACGAGGTGGATATGAGTGAACCTTTACTTTCTGGCAGGAGGTTGAGGCTTGATTTTTCGAAGATGCATAAAATTTTGCCTGTTCCTGATCTTTTAGATACGCAATTGAGGTCCTATTATGATTTTTTGAGTGAGGATCTCGGAGTGGAGAAAAATTTAAAGAGGTTATTTGAAACAACCTTTCCAATAGAGGATATTCATGGTCGGCTCACACTGGAGTTTGTTGATTACGAAGTTGGTCATTCCAAGTACAAACCTGATGAGTGTAGAGCAAAGGGCATTATTTATGGCGGTTCACTACTTATGATAGTGAGGCTTACTGTTTGGGATATTGATGAAAAAACAGGCAAGAGGATATCTCCGCAGGATGTAAAAGAGCAGAAGATATATTTAGGCGAGATGCCGTTAATGACAGAAAAGGGCAGTTTTATTATAAATGGGGTAGAAAGGGTTATTGTTAGCCAGTTGCATCGTTCACCGGGACCTGTATTTAAAAAACTTGCTTTATCCTCCACTGGAGGAAGAGTTTTTTATCATGGTCAAATTATCTCTGATGTGGGTTCATGGATTGAATTCGAATCAGACATAAAGGATGTTATTTATACTCGTATAGATAGAAAAAAGAAGTTTCCTACTACCATTATCCTTAAGGCATTGGGATTTGGAGAGGAGAAGATGTTTTCTCTTTTCTATTCTTCTATAAAAGTGAAAATAGATAATAGTGCGTTTTTTGTAGAAGCTTCTAATAAAGCTCAGGGATTTAAGGTAAATGCAGATGTTGAGAAAGACGAAGAGATAGTCATCTTGAAGGATGAAAAGATATCTTCCGAATCGGCGGAGAAAGCAAAACGATGCGGCGTGGAATGGTTTCCTGTGGATAAAGAGCAGATAGTGGATCATTATTTGTATAAAAGTGTGTTGGATGAGAAGGGAGAAGTTATTTTGGATTGCGGAGATATGATAACTAATAGTTACCTGGATGTCTTTGAGTCCATGGAAAATGTAGTTTTAGAGTTGATTTGCGCAGATTATGATGATTACACGATGAGAAACACACTAATTTTAGATAGAGAGATAGTGGGGAAATTTAAGACGGCTGTTTTTGACAATATACCAGAAGAAGATGTAGCCAAAATATATATTCATCATGTATTGAGACCTGGTGAATCTGTAACAGCTGAGAGTGCTAAAACTTTTTTTAATATGTTGTTTTTTGATCCCAAGAGATATGATGTTTCATTAGAGGGAAGATTAAAGTTAAACGAGATCTTTAATATAGATGTACCGGAAGATATAAGAACATTAACCCCTGATGATTTTGTTGGCATGCTTAAATATTTAATTTTATTGAAAAATGAAGTAGTCATACCGGATGATAGGGATAGTCTTTTTAATAGAAGATTAGGCTTGGTTGGTGAACTGCTTTATGGACAGATGAGAATAGGTCTTTTAAGGATGCAGAAACTCATCAAAGATAGGATGATAATTAGGGACATAGCAGGCATAACACCGTTTGATCTTATAAATGCTAAACCTGTAACATCGGCAATTATGAGCTTTTTTTCTACGGGTCAACTCTCCCAATTTTTAGATCAGACAAATATTTTGGCGGAAATTAGTCACAAGAGAAGATTGTCGGCATTGGGTCCTGGAGGATTGACAAGAGAGAGAGCAGGTTTTGAGGTAAGGGATGTCCATCCTTCTCATTATGGAAGAATCTGCCCGGTGGAAACGCCAGAGGGACCTAACATAGGTCTTATTACCTCTATGGCTACATATGCAAGAGTAAATAGGTATGGTTTCTTAGAAACGCCTTATAGAAGGGTAAGAGGTGGAAGGGTTTTAATTGAATTGGATTATCTCATGGCATCGCGAGAAAAGGGACATATTATTGCTCAGGCAAATGCACCTTTAAATCCGGATGGGACATTTAAGAATAAATATGTTTCCGCTCGAAAGGATGATGAATTTGTTATGGTCAAGAGAGAAGAGGTAACCCTGATGGATGTTTCTCCGAACCAGTTAGTAGGTGTGACTGGTTCGCTTATTCCTTTTCTTGAGCATGATGATGCCAATCGTGCACTTATGGGCTCGAATATGCAGAGGCAAGCTGTGCCTCTGGTTACAAACGAGGCGCCATTAGTGGGTACGGGAATGGAGAGTGTTGTAGCCAGATATTCTCGTAGTGCGGTTATTGCTCAGAGAGACGGTGAGGTAGTAAGAGTGGAAGCTGACAAAATATGTATAAGGAGTAAGGAGAAGGAAAATCTTTATAACTTGGATGACTATCCAATAAGAAGGTTTGAGAAAACAAACCAAAATGTATGTTTTGATCAGTGTCCTATTGTGAATATAGGTGAAACGGTAAAAAAAGGACAGGTCATTGCAGACGGACCAACAATGGATAAAGGAGAATTAGCTTTAGGGAAAAACCTGGTGGTAGCTTTTGTTCCATGGTACGGATATAATTATGAAGATGCAGTTATTATTTCTCATCAGGCAGTTGATGAAGATGTTTATACTTCAGTGCACATAAGAGAATTTGATGTTTCTGTAAGAGACATCAAACTGGGGTTAGAAGAAATTACTGCCGATATTCCCAATATTTCATCTGAGGTGATAAGAAACTTGGACGAAAACGGTATTGTGAGGATAGGTGCTTATGTAAAGCCGGGGGATGTGCTTGTGGGCAAGATTACGCCGAAAGTAGAGACTTACTATGCACCTGAAGAAAGACTCTTAAGAGCGATATTCGGAGAGAAAGCAAGTAATGTTGCTGATTCGTCCTTACGGGTTCCTTCTGATGCAGAAGGTGTGATTATAGATGTGAAAATATTGAGAAGCAGACAAGCAGAAAAAGGAGATCGCTTTAAAGAGATAGAAGAGATGAATGTGGAAAATATAAATAAAGAGTTGCAGAGTAAGTTAAACATTGTAAACAAATTATATATGGACAGTTTAAAGCAACTCATTGCTCAAAATCCTTTAGAAAAAGATGTGGTGAATACAAAGGGAAAAATAGTAGAGAAGAAGGGAAAACGGATTTCAATAAAGAAACTCTCTTTTTTGGATGTAAACGGGCTAAAGAGTCTGCGTGTTTCCAAAGAACTTAGGCAAAAATCGCTTTTAATAGAGCGTTATTACAAGAAAACAATCAAGGATCTAAAAGAATCCGCAGCAGAAGAAATAAAAAATACAGGAAAGGAAGATGATTTGCCGTCTGGAGTGGTGATGGCGGTAAAGGTTTATATGGCAGTCAAGAGGAAACTTATGGTGGGAGATAAAATGGCTGGCAGGCATGGTAATAAGGGAGTTGTATCTAAAATATTGTCGGCTGAGGACTTGCCATTTTTAGAGGACGGAACGCCAGTGGACATCGTTCTTAATCCGTTGGGTGTGCCTTCTCGAATGAATATTGGTCAGATATTAGAAGCACATCTGGGTTTTATTTGTAAAGGATTAGGAGAGAAGATTAATGTTCTGGTTAAACAAGGAAAAAAAACCGCCATAAGAAATTTTTTGAATGACATTTTTGAGGGAAACAAGAGCGAGACTAAAGCATTTATAGAGCGTTTAAGTGATGAGGAACTTACGAGATTTGCCATTGATTGGGCAAGTGGCGTGAAGGCAAGTGTGCCTGTTTTTGAAAGTGCAACAGAAAAAGAGCTTAAAGACCTACTTAAGAGAAGCGGAATAAAGTTATCCAAAATGAAATTATACGATGGTGTTACTGGGGAGGCGTTTGCCAATCCTGTATCTGTGGGTTGCATGTATGTGATGAAACTCAATCATCTGGTAGAAGATAAAATACATGCAAGAAGTATAGGTCCTTACTCCTTAGTGACACAACAGCCCTTGGGAGGAAAAGCGCAATTTGGTGGTCAGCGATTCGGAGAAATGGAGGTGTGGGCATTGGAAGGTTATGGTGCTGCGTATACTTTACAGGAGATGCTCACTATAAAATCAGATGATATTCCTGGCAGGAACAAGGCTTATGAGTCTGCGACGAAGGGAAGAGATATAATTTTGGGAGGAGTACCCGAATCGTTTAATGTACTTGTTCAGGAATTGAAATCCTTGTGTTTAGATGTGGAACTTTTAAAGAGCGTTAGGAGTGTTTATTGATGGATGAACTGTTTACTGTTTTGAAAGGTAAGCCAAGGTCTACGAGGGATTTTGATGCGATAAGGATAGGTCTTGTTTCCCCGGGTAAGATAAGGGAATGGAGTTATGGCGAGGTGAAGAAGGCAGAAACGATCAACTATAGAACATTTAAACCTGAAAGAGACGGTCTTTTCTGCGCTCGCATATTTGGACCAATGAAAGATTATGAATGTTTGTGTGGGAAGTATAAGAGGATAAAGTACAAGGGCGTTGTGTGCGAAAAATGTGGCGTAGAAGTAACGGAGGCAAGGGTAAGAAGAGAAAGGATGGGACATATTGAATTGGCTACGCCAGTCAGTCATATATGGTATTTGAGAAGTATTCCCAGTATAATGTCTCTGTTTTTTGATATTAAACTGAAAGACTTAGATCGGGTCATATATTATGAATCTTATATAACCATAAAGAGCACTGTTCCGGAAATTCCAGTGA
Organism: Desulfurellaceae bacterium; assembly: GCA_023128455.1. Lineage (GTDB taxonomy): Bacteria > Campylobacterota_A > Desulfurellia > JAGGSF01 > JAGGSF01 > JAGGSF01. The sequence goes on along the minus strand of JAGMDW010000163.1, from coordinate 7,089 downwards.
AAAAGACTCTTTCAGAGAAGGAATATCGCGAGGCGAAAGAAATATATGGAGATAAATTTGTTGCAGAAATGGGTGCTTCAGCTATAAGAAAATTATGGGAAAAAATAGATATTAATGCATTACATGAAGAACTTCAAGAAGCAATTAAGACAACGACATTTACGGCAAAAAAGAAGAAGATTGTAAGAAGGGCACGAATAGTAGAGAAAATCAAGCGGGCAGAAAGCAGACCAGAATGGATGATATTGGAGGTTTTGCCTGTTTTGCCCCCCGATTTGCGCCCGTTGGTTTCTTTGGAGAGTGGAAGATTTGCATCCTCGGATTTAAACGATCTTTATAGAAGAGTAATTAATAGAAATAATCGTTTAAAAAGACTTATGGAATTGGGTGCGCCATCCATTATCGTTAGGAATGAGAAGAGAATGCTTCAGGAAGCGGTAGATGCATTACTGGATAACGGAAGGAGAAAACAGGTAGTAAGAGCAAGTAACAATAGACCATTAAAATCTCTTTCGGATTCCATAAAAGGGAAAGCAGGAAGATTTCGTCGCAATCTTTTGGGTAAGCGAGTGGATTATTCCGGTCGTTCGGTAATCATTGTGGGACCTGAGTTAAAATTAGGTCAGTGTGGATTGCCTCGTCTTATGGCATTAGAACTTTTCAAACCCTTTATTTACAGTAAACTTATCGATTTAGGGTTGACCAGCACAATAAAAGGTGCGAAGAAAATGGTGGAAAGAAAAGAGGAAGTAATATGGGATATTCTGGAGGAAATAGTTAAAGAATATCCTGTGCTTTTAAACAGGGCTCCTACGCTTCATAGACTTTCTATTCAGGCTTTTCACCCTATACTTACCAAGGACAAAGCTATTCAACTTCATCCTCTTGTTTGTCCAGCCTTTAATGCAGATTTTGATGGAGATCAGATGGCAATACATGTTCCCCTGTCTCCAGAAGCAAAGATGGAAGCAGAGGTTTTAATGTTGTCTCCGCACGGTGTTATTTCTCCTGCCAGTGGAAACCCTGTTGCTGTCCCTACACAGGATATGGTATTGGGCATTTACTATATGACGAAACCAAAAAATGGTGTTATTGGCGAGGGGATGCTTTTTTCATCCCCAGACGAGGTTGGATCTGCTTACGATAATGATGTATGTTCGTTAAACGCTTCTATTAAAGTGAGGATGGATGGTGAAATGGTAAGCACAACCACAGGTAGAGTGATTTTGGGTGGAATTTTGCCTGAGGGTGTGCCATTTGAACTGGTAAATAAAACGATGAAAAAGAAAGATGTAGTTAATGTGGTAAATTACATCTATAAAAACAAAGATTTACCTACTACAACAAAATTTTTAGATGATGTAAAAGAAATGGGTTTTTGTATGGCGACCAAAGCAGGCATATCCATTTCTCTTGATGATATAAAGGTGCCCCAGGAAAAAAAGAGAATAGTTGAGACTGCCGATGAAAGAGTGAAAGCAATCGCAGAGCAATATAGGCAGGGTCTTCTAACGGATATGGAAAGGTACAATAAGGTAGTGGACATATGGAGTGGGGCAACGGATAAGATTGCCGATGTAATGATGAAAAATTTAGGCGGGGAATTTGGAGAAAGTTTTAATCCTATATATGTTATGGCTGATTCTGGTGCTCGTGGTTCAGCACAGCAGATAAGACAACTTGCAGGTGCAAGAGGTTTGATGGCTAAACCATCAGGAGATATTATCGAAACCCCGATTAAGTCAAACTTTAAAGAAGGATTGAGTGTACTGGAATATTTTATTTCTACCCATGGTGCGAGAAAAGGATTGGCTGATACAGCGTTGAAAACAGCAAATGCAGGATATTTGACGAGAAAACTTGTGGATGTGGCACAGGATGTAATAATCAGCGCTGAGGATTGTGGTTCAACAGAAGGCATGTATGTCTCGGCAATTATTACAGGTGGTGAAGAAATAGAAAGTCTAAGAGAAAGAATACCGGGGAGAACAGCGGCAGAGAATGTAATTAATCCTTTTACAAAGAAGATAATTGTAGAGGAAAATGAGATTATAAGTGATAGAAAAGCAGATGAAATTGCAGAAGTAGGGATAAAAAGGGTAAAAATACACACTGTTCTTACCTGCAAGATGGATCATGGGGTATGTGCCAAGTGCTATGGTTTGGATTTAGCGAGGGGCGAAAAAGTGGAGTTAGGAGAGGCAGTGGGTATTATTTCTGCTCAATCTATAGGTGAGCCGGGAACACAACTTACCTTAAGAACCTTTCACATTGGGGGAACGGCGAGTAAAACAGGGGAAAAGATGAGTGCAGAAACATCTCGAGCAGGTATTGTCAGGTTTTGTAATTTGGAGATTGCTGAAAATTCCAGTAAAGAGCGCATTGTTCTTTCTAGAAGGGATGCTTGTGTACTGGTGACGGAACCGCAAATAGTAGCTGTAAACAGTGGAAAAGTAAAGATTACTGAAGATGCTGTGAACTATAATATAGCAGTAGGTGATAATGAAAATTATACTTTAAAAAAAGTAGATTTTGTTACGGAGAAAGATGTATTTGGCAGCGGCGCAGAGGCTATAGGTAAATTTATGTTTACAGTAAAAGATGGGGCTGTTACATCTTCTGGTACTTTGCTGGCAGAGAGGATATTGGAGGTATGGGATGTGCCGCGCAAGATCCCTTATGGCTCGAGGATTCATATAAATAAAGGTGAAACACTTAAACGTTTTGTACGCGTAGAGGAAGGGGGAGAAGTTTTTCTTTATGCCTTATCCGGTAATAAATTGATAGAAATAGATGATTTTCATCAGGGGGTGGTGAACAGGCATGGAACGCATATTTTTATAAAGAAAGACAATGAAATTGTTGAGAGACATTATATTCCTAAAGGATCTATTATATATGTAAAAAAAGGAAGTACAGTTAAGCCAGGCGAACTTATTGTAGGGTTTGATGATGAGAAAGCAAAACAAAGATTTGAAAGTGACCCGGAGTTGTTTAAATCTGTTTGTATTCTTTCTGAATGGGATGCATATAGTGACTTTATTTTAGTGAGTGTTGAAGGATATATAAAATATTTAGATATAGAACAGGGTAATACTTTTAAAGAAGATATAGATAGGGTAACAGGCCTAAGGAACAAGATAATTATTGAATCTCGTGATCCCCTTCTTCGCCCTCGTATTGCCATTGTTGATAAAGATGGTGATGTAAAAAAATTGCCGGGTATAGATGAGGAAGCTGTCTATTATCTTCCTACTGGAACAATTCTCCTTAAGGACGATGGTGATTATGCTAAGGCAGGAGACGAGATGGGAAAAATTCCTAAGGAATTGATAAAGACAACGGATATAACAGGTGGTTTACCCAGAGCAAATGAATTGTTTGAAGCAAAAGTACCAAAGAACGCAGCAGCAGTTACTGAAATAAATGGTATAGTTTCTTATGGTAAGAGGATAAAAAGCAAGAGAATGCTTGTTGCGACCTCTCCTGGAGGAACGAGAAAAGAATATGCTATCTCTCGTGACAAGAGACTGCTTGTGTATCCGGGAGATAGAGTAGAAATGGGAGAATCCTTGACAGATGGAGTGGTAGACCCACATGACATTTTAGAGATATTGGGTGAGAGGGAATTGCAAAAGCATTTGGTAAATGAAGTTCAGCAGGTCTATAGATTGCAAGGAGTAAACATAAATGACAAACATATAGAGATAATTGTGAGGCAAATGCTTTCCAAGGTGATAATAGAAGATGCGGGAGATACAGGTTTTATGGAAGATGAAATGGTTAATAGGTTTAAGTTTATGAAAGAAAATCTGAAGATGATAAAGGAGGAAAAGAAACCTGCCATAGGAAGGATTATCCTTTTGGGAATTACAAAAGCAGCGTTGAGTGCGGAGAGCTTTGTTTCTGCCGCTTCATTCCAGGAAACAACACGAGTGCTCAGAGAAGCTAGCATTTCTGGAGCAATAGATCTTCTTGAGGGATTGAAGGAAAATGTGATTGTGGGGCGGTTGGTTCCTGCAGGTACGGGTCAAAGGCAATTTGACAAGGTAGGCATTGTACCAAAAACACTTGACAAATAAGCTTTTTGTTGATAGCGTTACAACCGCTTTGTTTTTTAAAAGGAGGAAAGATGCCAACAATTAATCAGCTAATTAGAAAGGGAAGAAGAAAGAAAAAGGAAAGCAAAAAAATGTTGGCGCTGGAGGGCTGCCCTCAGAAAAGAGGTGTTTGTATAAGAGTGTATACAACAACACCGAAGAAGCCAAATTCTGCTTTACGGAAAGTGGCGAGAGTGAAGTTAACCAGTGGCGCGGAGGTAACCGCATACATTCCCGGAGAAGGCCATAGCTTACAGGAGCACTCCATTATTTTGGTAAGAGGAGGCAGAGTGAAAGATTTACCGGGAGTGAGGTATCATGTAGTGAGAGGTGCTTTGGATACGGGAGGAGTTGAGGATAGGAAACAGGGAAGATCTAAATATGGTGCGAAGAAACCAAAGAGTGGAGTGTAGTTTATGCGAAGGCGAAGAGCAGAGCAGAGGAGTATTTCTCCAGACCTTATTTATAAAAGTGTATTAGTAGCTAAAATTATAAATAATATAATGTGGGATGGTAAAAAGACGGTTGCTGAAAGGGCGTTTTATAAAGCGATGGATATTGTGAAAGATAAAACAGGACAGGATCCGATGGAAGTTTTAAAAAAAGTAATGTCCAACATTATGCCTCGATTAGAGGTACGACCGCGTAGGGTAGGTGGGGCTACTTACCAAGTACCGGTGGAAGTGAGAGCTTCTAGACAGAGAAGCTTGGCTGTCCGGTGGTTGGTTGGCTATGCAAGAAAAAGGCATGAGAAAAGGATGTTTGAGAGATTGGCGAATGAGATATTGGATGCCAGCGAAGGTAAGGGTGGTGCAGCTAAAAAGAGAGGGGATGTACATAAGATGGCGGAAGCGAATAGGGCTTTTGCTCACTACAGGTGGTGATGTTGGAATATGGGAAGATTGTATTTATTGGACAAAATACGCAATATAGGAATAATTGCTCATATAGATGCTGGCAAAACAACAACCACGGAACGAATGCTTTTTTATACCGGTGTTTCACATAAGATGGGTGAAGTAGATTCAGGGACAGCTGTTATGGACTGGATGGAGCAAGAAAGAGAAAGAGGGATTACCATTACTGCTGCTACTACCACTTGTTTTTGGAGGGGATGTTGTGTAAACATCATTGACACTCCGGGACATGTGGATTTCACGGTAGAAGTAGAGAGGTCTTTGAGAGTTTTGGATGGAGCGATAGGTGTATTTTGTGGTGTATCAGGGGTGGAACCGCAGTCGGAAACAGTATGGAGACAAGCGGATAGATACAATGTACCGCGTATTGCTTTTGTGAATAAAATGGATAGAATAGGTGCAGATTATTTTCGGGCGGTAGATGATGTGAGACAGAAGTTGGGTGCAACTGTGTTACCTTTGCAAATACCAATAGGAGAGGAAGATAGTTTTGTGGGCGTGGTGAATGTAATAAATATGAAAGCCTATGTTTGGGATTTAGATAAATTAGGAACGCAATTTTCTGTTCGTGAGGTTCCAGAAAAGCTAAAGGAAAAGGCAGAGAAAACAAGACAGCAGGCAATAGAGGTGTTGGCTGATTTTGATGACTCAATTATGGAAAAATATATAGAAGGGAAAGATATAAGTGAAGAAGAGGCAAAAAGGGTTACAAGAAAAGCTACTTTAACGGGGAAGGTTATCCCTGTTTTATGTGGTAGTGCTTTTAAAAATAAGGGTGTACAGCCACTCTTAGATGCTGTTGCGGATTTTCTTCCTTCGCCCGGCGATGTTCCTCCTATGAAAGGTTTTAATCCTTTAACGGGAGAAGTAATAGAGAGAAGAGCTGACGATAACGAACCTTTCTCTGCTTTGGTTTTTAAGATAGTTAATGATCCTTTTGTGGGTAGGTTGGTATACTTACGGGTTTATTCCGGTACGATGAAGGTAGGTAGTTATGTGTATAATTCCACCAGAGATATCAAGGAACGAGTAGGAAGAGTTTTGCGCATGCATTCTAACAAGAGAATAGATGTAGACACAATGTATGCGGGAGATATAGTAGGGATTATTGGATTAAAGCATACTTTCACTGGCGATACATTATGTGATGAAAATAAAAGGGTTGTCTTTGAGTCAATGAAATTTCCTGAACCTGTAATTTCTGTAGCGGTTGAGCCAAAGACGAAAGCCGATCAAGAGAAGCTTTCTCTGGCCTTGAAATACATGGCTGACGAGGATCCTACATTTCATGTAAGATGTGATGCGGAAACGGGGCAGACAATAATATCAGGAATGGGAGAGCTGCATTTGGCTATAATCGTTGATCGTCTGCGTCGAGAGCAGCATGTGTCAGTAAATGTAGGCAAACCTCAAGTAGCTTATAAGGAAACTATAAGAAAATGTGTGGAACGGCAGGAGGGAAAATTTGTCAGGCAAACAGGTGGCAGGGGACAATACGGGCATGTTGTTTTAAAGATTGAACCCCTAAAAAAGGATAAGAGGTTTGAGTTTGTTAATGCTATACGTGGTGGTGATATACCAAAGGAGTTTATCCCGTCTGTTAAAAAAGGCCTGCAGGAAGCAATAGAATCTGGTGTTTTAGCGGGTTATCCAGTGGTTAAAATTAAGGTTACTTTGATTGATGGTTCTTATCATGCGGTTGATTCTTCTGATATAGCTTTTAGAATTGCAGCTTCTATTGCTTTTAAAGAGGGAATGAAGAAAGCTGATTCTTACTTTTTAGAGCCTATTATGGCTATAGAAGTAAACGTTCCTAAGGAGCATTTGGGTAATGTTGTGGGAGATATCAATGCACGACGAGGACGAGTGTGGAGTGTAGAGGAAAGAGGAGAACAGAAAATAGTCAAGGCATTCATTCCTCTTTCAGGGATGTTTGTATATGCGACAAATTTACGTTCCCTTACGCAGGGAAGAGGAACATATGTGATGCAATTTGATCATTATGAGGAAGTTTCTAAAAACATTGTGGAAAAGATAAAAGGGTTGTAGGAGGCATTTATGGCAAAGGAAAA
>JAGMDW010000162.1 GCA_023128455.1 Desulfurellaceae bacterium | reverse complement strand
GAAGGATTCCCTTCTCTTTCTTTTAAAGAAAGCCCTTTGATTGCAATTCCCCCCAAATCTTCCAGATTAATGAACGGTTCCATCTCTTCTCCGTAGCCACAGGTACCGGAAGCCAGAATCACCGGATTTTTAAACTCTAAATTTTTGATTTTAATCTTTAAACGATTTTGTTCCATGTTATATCTTCTGCCTTAAAAACAGGCCCATCCTTACATACTCTTTTTTTGCCTTCTCTTGTATCTATAACACAACCCAAACATACACCAAAACCACATCCCATCATATTTTCTACAGACACATAAAGTTCAAAATCTTCCTGTTTTTGTTTTAGAAAAAGTTCATACAACATTGGCGAAGGCCCACAACAAAATACATGTTTAGCAGTTTTATTTAGGGAAAAGAGTTTTACTACATCTCCCTTAAAGCCCTTAGAACCATCCATAGTAGAATATAAAAAATCATACCTGCTCGTAAACAACTCATCTTTAGTTTCTGTTCCCCAAAAAAATTTAAAAGGGATATTGTTTTCTGCTAATCTTTGGGCTAAAAATAAAAGCGGAGCAGCACCCATCCCACCTGCAACAAGTGCGGCTTGCTTGATACCCTTATATTTAAAACTATTGCCTAACGGACATAACAAATCTATATTTTTCCCTTGTTTTAATTCACTTAAAATATTTGTTCCTTTTCCCACTATTTTATAGAAAAAGGTCACAGATTTTTCTTCTATTTGTGCAATACTAAATGGTCTCCTTAAGTAAGGATCAAGCGTGTTTGATACCTTTATCATTACAAACTGACCCGGTTCTGCTTTTATGGGGTTCTCCGTTTTAATATTAAGAACAAAAATGTCTTTAGCAATCTTACTATTAGAAGAAATAACAGCTTTCACTTTATGTCTTTGATCTTTAATTTTTTTATTCCTGCTGGCACTCTCACTTCCACTATATCACCTTTTTCCTTTCCTAAGAGTGCATGGGCAATGGGACTGTTTACAGAGATTTTATATTCTATTGGGTCTGATTCATCTTCCCCTGTAATGGTATATTTTATCTCTTTTTTCTCATTCAAATTATACAAGACAATTGTACATCCAAAACCCACTTTGTCCTTAGATAACTTAGAAGTATCCACAATTTGCACTCTTCTAACCTTCTGTGAAATTTCAGTTATTTTTTTCTCAACAAATGCCTGTCTATCTTTTGCCGCATCATATTCCGCATTCTCTGAAAGGTCTCCATGTGCCCTCGCCTCCCTAATATCTCTTATTACCTTTGGTCTTTCTACTTTCTGTAAATGTTCCAAATCTTTTCTCAGTTTTTCAAAACCTTCTTTTGTCATAGGTATGCTACCCATTTTCCTGCTCCTCATAATACTCCTGCAGTGATTTGACGCCCATCGTTTTTCCTGTATTCAGTCTTTCTATCGCCTGCACGCAAGCCCATGCACCTTCTATCGTAGTACAATAGGGAATATTGTACATAATCGTTGCTCTTCTTATGGCATAAGCGTCGGTGCGTGCTTTTTCCCCTGATGGCGTATTTATAGCAAGAGAAATCTGTCTATTTTTTATCATATCCATAATATTCGGTCTTCCTTCAGAAAGCTTTTTTATATATTCCACATTTATATTTTCTTCTTTTAGTTTTTCAAATGTTCCTTTAGTAGAAAATACTATAAAACCCTGTTTTATCAATTGACAAGCAATTTGCGCAACCTTTTCTTTGTCTTTATCTCTTACAGTTAAAAATACATTCCCCTTTTTAGGCAATCTCATGCCAGCAGCCAACTGCGCTTTATAAAAAGCAGAGGCAAAGTCTTCCGATACACCCATCACCTCACCCGTAGACCTCATCTCCGGACCCAGTATAACATCTACTTCACTAAATTTGGTAAACGGAAAAACAGACTCTTTTACAGAAACATATTTCGGTATAACTTTCTTTATATTCAACTCCTTAAGCGTTTTTCCAACCATCAATTTCGTGGCAACCTTTGCCCAGGGAATGCCTGTAGACTTGCTGACAAAAGGCACGGTGCGGGAAGCACGAGGGTTAACCTCCAACACATAAACCTTACCATCTCTTATTGCATACTGTATATTCATCAAACCTATAACATTTAAGGCTTGAGAAAAGATATAGGTTTGTCTTTTCAACTCATCAATTATTTCAGGTGGCAAGGTCAAAGTGGGAATAGAACATGCAGAATCACCGGAATGTATGCCCGCAGGTTCAATGTGCTGCATAATAGACGCTATTCTCGTATCTCTTCCGTCCGATACAGCATCTACATCTATTTCTATGGCATCTTCCAAAAATTTATCTATAAGAACAGGATGGTCACCTGATACATGCACCGCCTCTTTTATATATCTATTTAATTCTTCCTCAGAATAGATAATCTCCATCGCTCTTCCACCTAAAACATAAGATGGCCTCACCAAAACAGGATAACCTATCTCTTTACATATTTCTTGTGCTCCTTCCCTGTTAGTTGCTGTTCCACTTTCTGGCTGTGAAAGATGTAATTTCTCTATAAGTTCTCTAAACAGTTTTCTATCTTCAGCAATGTTTATATTCTCAGGATCTGTGCCAATGATAGGAACTTTTGCCTTTTTTAAGGATAATGCCAATTTTAATGGTGTCTGTCCACCAAACTGAACGATTACTCCATCCGGCTTTTCATTATCTACAATATTCATTACATCTTCAAAGGTTAAAGGCTCAAAATACAGTCTATCAGATATATCATAATCTGTAGACACTGTTTCGGGATTGCAATTCACCATAATTGTCTCGTATCCCTCTTCTTTTAATGAAAATGCAGCATGCACACAACAGTAGTCAAATTCAATGCCTTGACCTATTCTATTTGGTCCACCGCCCAAAATCATAATCTTTTTATTCCTTGAAGAAAGAGATTCATTTTCCTGTTCATAAGTAGAATAAAAATAGGGAGTATAAGCTTCAAACTCTGCTGCACAGGTATCTACAAGTTTAAATGCTGCCTCAATTCCCTGCCTTTTTCTCAATCTCCTTACGGATAATTCATCAGAATCGATTAAATCAGCGATCTGCCCGTCACTAAATCCGTATTCTTTAGCCTGTTTCAATAGATCCATTGGTAAAGCGCCGCATGCGGAACTTTCTGCTATCTCTTTCTCCAGTTCTGCTATCTGCTCTATATTATCAATAAACCATGGATCTATCTTCGTAATATTTACAATCTCATCCGTATTCATGCCTTTCTGTAATGCATACTTTATATAAAATATTCTTGATGCGTTAGGTTCTTTTAATCTAAGCATCAGCTTATCATCCGGAATTTCACGATAATCGAGTTTATTATCAAGACCTGAATGCCCAATTTCTAAACCGCGCAGCCCTTTTTGTAATGCCTCTTTAAATGTCCGTCCAATTGCCATTGTCTCACCCACTGATTTCATCGATATGCCCAGGATATCTTTTGCTTCGGGAAATTTTTCGAAAGTAAATCTGGGGATTTTTATCACACAGTAATCTATTGCTGGCTCAAAGCAAGCAGGAGTTTCTTTTGTAATATCGTTCTCTATCTCATCAAGAGTATAACCCAGAGCAAGTTTAGCTGCAATCTTCGCAATAGGAAAACCGGTTGCCTTGCTTGCCAATGCAGAACTCCTTGAGACTCTTGGGTTCATTTCTATAACAACCATTTTCCCATCTTTGGGATTGACGGCAAACTGGATATT
>JAGMDW010000161.1 GCA_023128455.1 Desulfurellaceae bacterium | reverse complement strand
TGTAATTAAGTTCCAACTTGTATCTATCGGCAAAATGATAAAATACAGCAGCCGTTACAATATTATCGTCATATCGTTTTTTTTCCTCTTCCTCTGAATAAGCAGGAATCCTTCTTCTCATAAAATTGTAACCCAAATTAACATCCAGCCCCGCTGGGAAATCAAGTTTTAAAAGCGTAGTCAATGTGTGATCTACTCTATTCAACTGATCCTTAAATCTACTGTATCTCATAATGTCGGCTCGATACTGAGCCTGAAATAAGTGTCTTCTTGCAGGAAGTTCCATTCCCACTCCCGGGCTAAAAATGGCTAAATAACTACTCTTTTCATCTTCTGCCTCTAAGAATACATTATCCGTGTATCCGGTATGAACAGCAAAGCTGGGATAAAATTTTAAATTGCCTATTTTGATATGTCCCGGAGCTTTTTTACCCTGCTCCTGCGCAAAAGCTGCTGCAGGCAAGAAAAAACCAAATAAAAAGAAAACCACCAACATGCAAACCAATTTCTTCACACTAATCATATATCTTCTCCTTTTTTATACCCTTTTTATATCTCACGGTACATCACTGCATTGGGCTTCGCGATGGGGGATTTGCTGCTGGAACTGGAGGAGCAAATGTAACTGCCTTTACTAATTCGTTATTTATCTCAGTTATTATCACAAGCACTTGTTCAGCAGAAAATTGGATCAGACCTTTGTCGGCAGCTGCTATCACCAAACTTCGTATCTCATTCAAAAAATCTAAAGTTATCCAACCATTGGGTTTAAAACCTCCCTCTGGAACTATTCCTACTTCAGTTAGCACAGAAATTGCTTTATTCATTGAAAGATTCTCACCTAAGCCCAATCTTTCAGCTAACTCTACGGCATATTCACCCTGCGTCACTATTTTTTGATTTGATGTTGTCTGAGCAAAAGAGAAATTTGGAAAAACAACACAGATCGACAATAAAAATACAACAAAGAACCCTACCTTCAAAATCACATTGTTTATTGTTTTATGGATCATATTTTGGAATTCAACTTTCATAGTGAACACCTCCTTCAAAAAATCATGCCCTCTACAAAAAACCACATAACACACCTCAATCCATAGCAGTGTAATATTATTATAGATAAATATAATACCAAAATGATAAAAATTGCAAGCTAAATTTAACTTTTATAGGAAAATAACAAATAAATAACCCCGCCGCAAGCAGCGGGGTATCACCAGATGTCATTCCAGATATTTTGCTAAAGCAAAATATCTGGAATCTTAATTTAGAT
>JAGMDW010000160.1 GCA_023128455.1 Desulfurellaceae bacterium | reverse complement strand
CAACAGATGTCTTCGCATTAGAGATGGGAATACCAAGAAATGCTTTAAAGGCAAGCCTGTTGATAGAGAAGGGTTCAAAAAAGAAAATATACACGGGAGTAATAAACGGAAACAGGCATTTTTTAGTTATGTGTGGTGTAGGTTTTGATGCTATGACTATAAAAACTGTAAGCAATAAGTTTAAAAAATGGTGGGGGAAACTCTCTTATATGTCTTCAGGGCTATTTCATATGCTCAAATATCATGGGAAACAAATAGATGTAAAGGTAGACGGAGAAAAAGAAAGGTGTTTCACGCTTATAATAGGAAACGCAAGAAGGTATGGGGGTGGTTTTAGTGTTACACCCAGTGCCAGTGTTCTAAAAGAAAAGCTTGATGTATGTATGTTTTGTGGAAAGGGTATAGGTAGTGAAGTTCTATTTCATGCTTTGCTTATAGGATCAGGTTTTCATTTAAAGTTAAAGTCTATAAAATACCGAAGTTTTGAGAAGATGGAAATTTCTACACCTGATATACCTGTTCATATAGATGGAGATTTCTTTGGTTTCACGCCATTGACCATAGAGATAGAAAGAGACCAACTCTCTGTTATTACCCCCTAAGAGGTTAGCGATATCATTCCATGTTTTTACCTGCTTTTATTTTAAAACTGTTATTATTGGGGTATCACCAATCCTTCTTTAGAGCAGTAATGAAAAAATCGCTTCTTATACCATTTGACGGTCAAATAATATTTATACCAGTTGGAACCAGAAAAATTAGAAGCTAATACCGCCCCTTTTACTTTTCTCTGATTAAATTTCTTCTCCTCAAAATTAGCAAAGGCCTCCTTTAACCAAGCATTTTCATCGTAAGTGAGTGCAGAGTCCATCTCTTCAAAAAGCCTTTCTCTTACCACTGTCTTCTTCCAATTCTTTATTCTTCCCTTATTGTTCTTTTCAACAACAAGAGCATCAAATAAAGAAGCAAAATCTTTAAAATGGAAATTGCTATCACTGTATTGAATGTGTTTTTT
>JAGMDW010000016.1 GCA_023128455.1 Desulfurellaceae bacterium | reverse complement strand
ATGAACATATTCATACTATTTCTTCTTCTATGGGCATTCCCATAACAATGATCGGCGAGATAACAGAAAAGGGTATAGAATTTTCAGAAGAAGGTCAAAGGTTGAATATTGCTCATAAAGGATACAATCACTTTAGAGAATAATGGTTATTGAAATTTGTGTTTTTTTCGCTCTGATTTTTGCCTCTGCCTTTTTCTCTGCCGGTGAAACAGCTCTTTTTTCTCTTCAGACCACTCAACTGGTGTATATTGAGGAACATTATAATAAGAGTTACAAATATGTAGAAAAATTATTACGGAATCCCAGAGAACTTTTGGTTACCATACTTTTGGGCACTGATGCGGTAAATATTGCCGCATCCAGTATAATTACGGATATATTCTTGAAGATGTGGGGGAGCTTTTCGGTGGCTTTGAGTATTGGAGTGATGACATTTATTCTTTTAATATTTTGTGAAACGACGCCTAAATCCCTTGCTATGAGAAGTAATATTTTCATTTCCACTCGTGCGGCTAAACCTATTTATTATTTTGGACATTTAATATGTCCTGTAAAATATGCTCTTTGTTTTTTTAGCAAAGTTATAGATGTTATTCTGGCCAAACAAAAGGAAGAGCAACCTTTAAAATTAGGAGAGGAAGAATTTAAAGAGCTGGTAAAGAGGGAAAGAGGCACGGGCGTGGTGGATAAAGAAGAGGAAGAGATGATTCAGCGGACATTTCGATGGGAAGAGGTGACGGTAAAAGATATTATGATACCTCTTCAAGATGTAAAGGCCTTTTCTGCTCATTTAACTTTGGAGGATGTTTTAAAAAAGATAAAATCTATTTACTATTCTCGCATACCTGTTTATGAGGGAACTAAAGAAAATATTATAGGAATTTTGTATCAGAAGGACTTATTTTTGTTAAAATTTGCGAAGGAAGAAAGGAAAAAAAGTATAAAGGAGATTTCACGTCCAGCGTTGTTTATTGGCCCGTGTGTATCTGCAGATGAGGCGTTTAAACTTTTGAACAGCAGAAAGATGCATCTATCGGTGGTGAAAAAAAACGAAAAATGTTTAGGAATAATAACAATGGAGGATATATTGGAAGAGTTATTTGGTGAATTTAGAAAAATAAGGGTGGGGGAAAAATGAGGAGAAAAACGCTTATTGCACCTTCTATTCTGGCTGCAGACATCACAAGATTGGAAGAAGAAGTAAAAGCTTTAGAGAGGGCAGGGGTAGATTTGATACACATAGATGTTATGGATGGACATTTTGTGCCAAATATCACATTTGGTCCTATTATTGTGGAGAACTTAAAAAAAATTACATATCTTCCCTTAGATGTGCATCTGATGATCTCCAATCCAGAGAAATATGCCTCCGTTTTTGTTGATGCAGGCGCAGACATAGTTACCGTTCATCAAGAGGCATCTCTGCACCTGCATCGGATGATAAGTGAAGTGAAAAACGCAGGAGCAAAAGCTGGCGTGGCTCTAAATCCTGCCACGCATCCCTCTCTTTTGGAGTATGTGCTTAATGAGGTAGACGTAGTGTTGGTGATGACTGTTAATCCTGGTTTTTCTGGACAGAGCTTCATAAAGGATGTATCCAGGAAGATCGAGGAATTAGATGAGATGAGAAGAAAAGATAACTACAATTTTCTTATAGAGGTAGATGGTGGTGTCAACGGGGTGAATGTGAAGCTGTTGCGTGAATGTGGAGCGGATATATTTGTTTCTGGTAATGCATTATTTAGTAGTAAGGATTATAGGAAAACAGTGAAGGAGTGGAGAGAGAAACTGAAATGATTAATATAGTTGTCATAGGAGCAGGAAGTGTAGGCTATAATGTAGCCAAGACATTGGAGAAAGAAAATGTAGATGTAATGGTGATAGACATTGATGCTGAAAAAATAAGAAATATCAGTGATAATTTGGATGTAGGTGTGGTGCAAGGCGATGGAACATCTCTTTCTGTTTTAAGAAAAGCGGAGATAGAAAAAGCGGACATTGTAGTGGTGGCTACAAATGATGATAGGGTAAATATGATTGCCACCTTAATGGTTGATAGATTGTTTCATGTGCGAAACAAGATTGTAAGATTGAGAGACCCTCAATATTATGAAAATAGCGTGCTCATGGGTTCCTCCGGAATAAATGCAACCTATGTAATAAATCCGGAGAAGGTGACAGCGAGGGAGATTACTAATTTGGTGCGTATTCCAATCGCTACAAATGTGATGGAGTTTGAACAGGGAAAGGTTAAAATTATAGGATTGAAGATAAAGGATAAAAACCCCCATGTCTTTAAACCGTTGAAAGAAGTGGATATTCATTTTCTCGTTGTAGGTCTTTACCGTGAAAATGAATTGATTATTCCTAGCGGCGATTGCAAGTTTATCCCTGGTGATATTGCTTTGTTTATTGCAAGAGAAGAAGATATTATACCTCTTTCCCGTGAAATGCATGAAGAGTATTTCCCTATAAAAAGTGTAGTTATTATGGGCGGTGGACATATAGGGAAACTTGTTGCCAAAGAACTGGAAAAGAGTGGTTATAATATAACTGTGATAGAGAGAAATAAGAAAAATTGTGAGTTTCTTTCCAAAGAATTAAAAAAAAGCTCTATTGTTCAAGGGGATGCATCAGATATAGAACTTTTAAAAGAAGAAAATGTGTTTTCTTCCGATTGTGTAATGGCCTTAACTAATGATCAAGAATTTAATATCCTTGTTTCTCTTTTATCCAAGCGAATGGGCGTGAAAAGGACAATCACTTTAATAAATACGAGTGAATATTTTTCCTTAGCAATAAAGTTAGGATTAGATGCTATTGTTGCTCCCAAACTTTCTACCAGCAGTGCTATTTTGAGATTTGTAAGACACGAACAAACAGTCTCCGTGGTAAGTATTTTTGAGTCCGCAGTTGAGGCCATAGAAAATGTAGTGAGAAGTCAATCGTATGTTGCCAATAAACTGATAAAAGACATTAAGTTTCCACGCGGTTGTCTGGTAGGAGGTATTATAAGAAAGGATGAAGTGATTATTCCTAAGGGTGAAGATATGATTATGCCTGAGGATAAGCTGATTGTTTTTACGCTGCATGAGAACCTGAAGAAGTTGAAGGAATTTTTTTGATGCATGAATGGAAAAAGATTTTATATATATTGAGTCTTTTTTTGTTTTTATTTTCATTTTCTTTTTTTTTGCCTTTTTTTATTTCTCTTGTCTATGCGGAGAAAACCTGGCCAGCATTTGCAGAATCTTTTTTGATTACGCTTTTTGTTAGTGGTTTATTCTATGTTCTTTCCTACAAACAGAAAGATAGAGAGCTGCATTCCAGAGATGGGTTTATTTTAGTTGGGCTTATGTGGCTTTTTACTATTTTTTTTTCTGCTTTACCTTATCTTTTTTGTAATACATTTCCTACTTTTACGGATTGTTTCTTTGAAAGTGCATCGGGATATACTACGACAGGAGCCTCTGTTCTTGAGTATATTGAATCATCGCCGAAAGGTATACTTTTTTGGCGTAGCCTCACTCAATGGTTAGGTGGTATGGGTATCATTGTTTTATATATAGCTATTTTACCTATGTTGGGATCGGGTGGAATAAAGTTGTTTAGCGCGGAAGCGCCTGGTGTAAAATTAGAGAAAGTCAGGCCTCGCATAAAAGAGATGGCAAAAACACTATGGCTGGTTTACATTTTTTTTACTATATTGGAGGCTATACTTCTTCTGTTTGGGGGAATGAGTCTGTTTGATGCAGTATGTCACAGTTTTTCCACACTTTCTATTGGTGGTTTTTCTACCAAGAATAGTAGCATTGCCTATTTCCACAGCACATATATTGATATTGTGGTGATCATTTTTATGTTTATTGGTGCGGTGAATTTTTCTTTACACTGGCGTGTGTTCAATAAAAAAACATTAGATTATTGGAAAAGTGAAGAGTTCAGGACATTTGTTTTTTTACTTATTATATCAACAGTAGTTATTTTTGCAGACAACTTGAGTTTTTATGGATGGAATATACTTAAAACTTTGCAATATACTGTTTTTCAGGTTATTACTTGTTCTACTACTACTGGTTTTACTACATACGATTTTAATAGCTGGCATGTTTTTTCCAAAATAGTTTTACTTTTTCTTATGGTCATTGGAGGGATGGCAGCTTCTACCGCCGGAGGAATAAAGGTGATACGTTTTGCCATAGCCAAAAAACTGGTTAATATGGTAATGCATAAGTTGGTTCATCCCCACACTGTTAAGGAAGTAACCTTTAATGGTGAGGTTGTTTCTAAAGATGTTTTATATGCAGTGGTTGGTATGATTTTTTTATATATAATTTTATTTTTTATAGGTTCTCTTTTTGTTTCTTTTTCTGCTGATATTGTGACGGCGATGACTGCAACTATTGCCTGCTTGAGTAATATGGGCCCTGGTTTAGGAGGTGTTGGTCCTACAGCAAATTATGCCCATTTCTCTATTCTTTCTAAATGGGTGCTTTCATTTTGTATGATTGTAGGAAGATTGGAATTCTACACAATTTTGGTTCTATTTTCGGTGAGTTTTTGGAGGAGATGATGTTTCTTTCAATCGTTGTGCCAGTTTATAATGAAGAAGAAAATATAGTTGAGCTCCATAAAGAGATAAAAGATGTGATAATCAAGGAAAATTATAGTGCGGAAATTATATTTGTTGACGATGGGTCAACAGATAAAACCTATGATGAGCTATATAGGCTTTCCAGAGAAAATAATATAATTAAGATTGTTCGTCTTAGAAGGAATTTCGGTCAAACCGCTGCTTTTTCTGCAGGTTTTGATTATGCCAGAGGAGATATAATTATCAGTATGGATGGGGATTTGCAAAATGACCCTAAGGATATACCAAATCTTTTGAAAAAGATAAACGAGGGTTATGATGTGGTAAGCGGATGGCGGAAAGAAAGAAAGGATAAATGGACCAGAGTCCTGCCTTCTAAGATTGCCAACTGGCTTATTGGAAAGATAAGTGGGGTAAGATTACATGATTACGGCTGCTCATTGAAGGCATATAGAAAAGATGTGGCAAAAAACCTTCATCTTTATGGGGATTTGCATCGGTTTATTCCTGTTTTAGCCAATATATTCGGAGCTCGTATCTGTGAGATATCTGTTGTTCATCATCCACGACTATATGGAAAGAGTAAGTATAATTTTTCTCGCACCATGAGAGTTATAGTAGATTTATTACTCGTTGCTTTTATGCAAAAATTCTCTACGAAACCATTACATGTATTTGGGCTATGGGGTTTTGTTCTTTTTGCCGCGGGGTTTGTCATTGATCTTGTTCTACTCGTTGAGAAAATTTTCTGGGGTATTTCCATCGGCTCTCGTCCTTTACTATTTTTAGGTATCTTACTTATATTGGGAGGACTGCAGTTGGTTAGTATAGGAATATTGGCTGAGATGAACATCAGAACATATTATGAATCTCAAGGAAAGAAAATATACAATGTGCGAAATACAATCAATATAGATGAAGAAGATTAAGTTTTTTCTTCGGCTTTTAATAAGCGCTGTTTTAATTTATCTTTTATTTCAAAAGATAAGCATAAGTGATTTGTATGAAATGATTTCTCGCATAGGCTGGTTCTATTTTTTTATTTGTGTGTTTATTTATCTTGTTTCACAAATAATGAGTTCTATAAGATGGCAGATGATATTAAAAACGATGAAAGAAGATGTGTCTGTTTTCGTTCTTGTTGTTGTCTATCTTATAGGTATGTTTGCTAACCTGTTTTTACCTTCTATAATTGGTGGAGATGTGTTGAAGGTTTATTTGTTAAGAAAGAGATTTTCTTTGCAGAGGGTGGCGGATTCAATAATAATGGAACGGTATAATGGTTTATTCGCCCTATGTGCTATAAGTGTAGTAGGCGCAGCTTACAATAAAGATTGGCGGATTATTCTTATTCTTCTTTCTGTGTTTTTTCTTGTAGCCTTTTTTCCCTTTTTTTTAAAGAAATTTACTACATTGAGTTCTTCTTTGGGGAAAAAGAAAGCGGTGAATAGTTTCTTGCAGGATATGGGAGCTTTTTCTCATGACAAAAAGGCATTGTTTTTGGTTACACTTCTCTCCTTTGTTGTGCAATTTATAGTAATAGGTATAATTATTGTGATAGGTAGACGCATAGGTATAGAAGCCAGTATTTTTTATTATTTTATATTTGTTCCTTTGATTATCCTATTGAGTTTCCTGCCTATCTCATTAAATGGTATTGGTATAAGGGAATGGGCATTTGTTTTTTTCTTTTCTACAGTAGGTGCAAGTAAAGTGGAGGCGATTTCTCTTTCTCTATCTTTCTTTTTTGTTACCGTTGCAGCCAGCTTGTTTGGAGGATTATCCTATTTTTTATGGAAAGAGGATGGATATAGTAAAGAAGGTAAGCAAGACGATAATATTCCATAAGATGATTGGTTCTAAAGATAAAATAGGCGTAGCTGTTTCTGGGGGAGCAGATTCTATAACTATGCTTGTGTGCTTAAATGAACTAAAAGATATATGGAATAGTTCATTGTTTGTCTTGCATCTTAATCATCAAATTAGAGGAAGAGAGGCGGATGAAGATGAAAATTTTGTAAGTAAAGTTGCAAGTATACTTAATATTCCCTTTATCTGTGAACGGTATGATGTAAAAACATTTGCAGAAGAGAAACACCTTAATTTGGAAGCCGCAGCCCGTATCGTCCGCTATAGGTTTTTTGAGGAAGTAAAGAAAAAAAACAATCTGAATAAAGTAGCATTGGGTCATACCAAGAATGATCAGGTAGAAAATTTCTTAATGAGGGTTTTGAGGGGTTCTTCTTTAAAGGGTCTAACCAGCATTCTACCGGTAAGGGATTTCTATATAAGGCCGCTTATCTATATAAGCCGAGATGAAATCTTAAATTTTTTAAAACAAAGAAATATTGGCTACCGTGAGGATAAGACAAATTACGATTTACATTTTTTGAGAAACCGCATCAGGCATGTTTTGATGCCGGAGTTAAGAAAATACAATAAAAATTTAGTAGATACCGTTTCTCGTATGTGTCTCTGTCTTCAGACGGATGAAAAACTATTAGAAAAATTAACAAAAAAAACTTTTCAAGAGGTATGTTTTTTTAAAGATGGAAAGTGGTTTATAAAAAGAGATGATTTAATTAAAGAGAGTGAATCTTTACAGATGCGTGTTATTAGCGAGACAGTGAAGAGATTAATGCAAAGTGATTATAGCTTGTCTTTTGAGAATATAATGAGAATTCATAAACTCTTACATGAGAAGAAAACGGTGCATTTAAGAAAAATATTGCGGGCTTATGTTAAAGGGGAGTTTCTTGTCGTAGAAAAAAGTGAAGATTAAAGATGCACTGAGAAAAAGTCATTTTTTATTAGGTTCCTTAGTAGAGGCGGAAGCAATTTTATCCCATATTCTCTCTGCGGATAAGACTTATCTTTACTTACACGAAGATGAAGAGATAACCGAACAAAATCTTGAAAAGATAAAAGAAATTGTAAAAAGGAGAAGGGGAGGGGTACCTTTATCTTATGTCCTAAAAAAGGCTTCCTTTATGGGTTTAGATTTTTATGTGGACGAAAGGGTATTTATCCCTCGTAAGGAAACAGAACTTTTAGTAGAAGAGATAATAGAATTTATTAAAAGAAGTAAAAAGAAAAGGTTGTCTTTGTTGGATGTAGGAACAGGCTCATGCTGTATCCCTATCAGTGTTTTTTATTATACCCATAGGACAAAGACAATAGCCACAGACAAATCCTTCTCTGCTCTTGAGGTTGCGAGGAGAAATGTGGAAGAATATTCTTTGAAAGATGACATATCGCTTGTTTGCGGCGATCTCTTTTCGCCTTTGAATAAGAAATTTGATATTGTCATCTCTAATCCTCCTTATGTTTCAACCGATGACTATCGTAAAGTCTCAGAAGAAGTAAAAAAAGAACCCATAAGAGCTCTTATGGCAGGCAAAGATGGTTTAGATGTAATTAAAGTACTGATTGAAGAAGGGAGAAAACTTGTTTTGCCTGATGGTATTCTCATTTTTGAGATAGGATACAATCAAGAAGAAATGGTAAAGAGTATGTACCCTTGTGTAGTAAAAAAAGATTATGCAGGCATTCCACGCTATGCCATTGTGAAAAACGAATAATAGTTAGGCTGAGGGAAATAACAATTGTATAATGGAAGAAATGAATCATTATAAAGTTTCGGCTAAAGACGATAAAGATAAAAAAATAGATTTTTTAAGAAGATTCATAAAAGTTTTCAATAGATCTAAAAGCTCTTTCTATATTTATCCCACAGGTCATCCTATGTTAGATAAGGCTGTTCAAGATTTATATAGTATTATAACTGAATATGTGAAGTTGAGTGGTCGGTTGACCTTTGAGGTTGTAGAGAGAAATATCAAATTTGAGAATTCTACATTTTCTGATGAAAATTCCCTGTTTTCAGAATTTGCAGGACTTCTCTTCGTAAGGGGAATTCACTATATATCTTTTGAAAATGGAATAACAAAAGAGGACATTAAATCCCTTTTTAAAAAGTTAGTTGAAGAAAGCAACCATTTAGAGCAAGTCTCTTATAAAGATGTACCTCATATTAAAATTAAATATATTGATTACAGTGAACTTTTGTTGGGCGAGAGCATTGATGAACAAGGTAAAAAATTTCTTGCATATAAAGAGAAATTAAAGGATTCTGAAGTTGAAGAATTGGAAAAAGATATTGAGGACTTTGTTTGTAATGAGGATAGAACTTTTATTTTTAAGTCTAATGTTCACCTATTGCTTGAGCTTTTAAAAAGAGAAAGGAAAAAAGAAGATTATGCTTTAATGCTTGAGGATGTAGAAGATGTATTGAAAGATTTACTAATTTTGGGTGAATACGGATTAATGAAAGAGATTTTATTATGCTTAGTTGAACACAGTAGCTCAAAAGATAATAATTTTATGGGAAGACAAGAACTGGTTAGGGGTGTATTGAGGGAGGTTAGCAATTCTAATTTGGTTTCTCAACTAATCTTCAGAGTGCCGATTATTGATGAAAAAGATTTAAAAACCTTATGTTCAATATTCTTAATATTAAAAAGACCTTGTTTCCAGATGCTTATAAATGCTTTTTTTCAAGCAAAAACTTTGGAGGAGAGAGAACGCTTTATCTTTTTAATTGCTCAAATAGGAAACCCCATTATTCCAGAGCTTATAATGAGGCTTAGAGATAGTAGTCCATCGGTTGTTAAGGATGTTTTATTGGTTTTAAGAAGGATTAAAGAAAGTTCGGTAGCAGCTGAAATCGAGTTTCTCTTTGATCATCCAGATCCAGAAATTAGAGCTGGAGCAATAAGTTTATTTATGGTGTTATCTCCTATAAAAGATTATTCACTTCTTTTTAATGTATTGAGGGATAAAAACGAAACGGTTAGAAAAATAGCCTTAGAGTATATAGATAGTATGGAAGATGGAAAAATCTTACTTCAATTACTTGATGCATTCAGAAAAAAGACTTCATCTAAATTTTTTGATTTACAATGTGTTATTGTAAAACGGTTAGGTGAGATAAGGTATAAACAGGCCACACCAGAAATTATAGATGTTTTAAATAAGAAACATATGTTTCTAACAAAAAAAGTTAAAAATCTAATTACAGAATCTGCAGTTTCTCTGAGCAAAATTAATACTTCTGATGCAAAAGAAGCTGTAGAAAAAAAGGCCAAGTCAGGGAGAAGAGGTATTAGAAAGATATGTTCAGACATATTGGGTAGTTTTTAATGGTAGATAGTGAGTATTATTCACAGGCAAAGGATTTTATAAGATATTTAAAGGGTGCTTTAAGAAACAAAAGGATTTATCCTTCGGGGCATCCTTTAGTACAAATTCTTATAGATGATTTGTTTAGTAGCTTAAACTTTCTAACAAAAGGACAGAAAACATTAACCATGTTATTTACTTTAGGGAAAATCGTGATTGGCGGGATCACTCCATCACTTATATCAATTCCATCTGATGAATCTTTTATAGATGAGATAAGAAGTTTAGAAGTTGAAAAGATTACATTTAAACCTGGAATTCGCCG
>JAGMDW010000159.1 GCA_023128455.1 Desulfurellaceae bacterium | reverse complement strand
TTTTCCTTTGCCATAAATGCCTCCTTTATAGTCCTTGCAACCCAAACCTTTGATTCGTATTATAAAAAACTCTATTTTTAAACTCCATCTATCTTCATAGTTTCCATACTCATAAAGCCCACGACGGGATTCGAACCTGTGACCTCTTCCTTACCGAGGAAGTGCTCTGCCAACTGAGCTACGTGGGCATATCAAAAGCGGGAAACGGGCCTCGAACCCGCGACCCCGAGCTTGGAAGGCTCGTGCTCTGCCAACTGAGCTATTCCCGCATCCACCTATGGTGGGGAGGGGAGGATTCGAACCTCCGTAGGCATACACCAACAGATTTACAGTCTGTCCCCTTTAACCACTCGGGAACCTCCCCCCATATGGAGCTGGCGAAGGGAATTGAACCCCCAACCTGCTGATTACAAATCAGCTGCTCTACCCTTGAGCTACGCCAGCTTTAAGCGTTGGAATTATATCCAAAAAACCATCAATGTCAACCTATGAAACCAAACAACGAAGAATTATATCATTATCTTAAATAAAAATCTACACAAAAACACTGAATGTGTGGTTACTATTTAAAAATGTAATCACATAATTCTTTGTCTTTAAAATTACTGTATTTTATGCTAAATTTCGTATATGTATGTAGAGCTTGTCTCTTTCACACCACAACCGGAAAAGCTATGTGCTTTAGCGGCTCGTATCTGCTATACGGACAAAGAGTGGCAGACATTGAAACAATCCATTACAGAAAAAGAAATACACAATCTATTAGAAAGAGTAATTTCCTCTGGACACCTGTCTGTCATCGAACACGCTTCTTTTTCCTTTTATATCGAGAGTATATCCCGTGCCTGTAGCCATCAATTAGTAAGGCATCGTCTCGCCTCATTTTCTCAACGAAGTCACAGATATTCAAAAGCAGAAGGATTTGTTACGCCGCCATCGTTAAAAAGTGAAAAAATATATCTTGAAACCTTAGATAAGGCACAAAAAACATATAATCTACTATTAAAAAAAGGCATAAAGAAAGAAGATGCAAGGTTTATCTTGCCTCAAGCCATATCTACCCGTATTTTTCTCACTATGAACGCCAGAGAACTTCTACATTTCTTTCGCCTGCGTTGTTGCTACCGTGCTCAATGGGAAATCAGAGAGACAGCAACAGAGATGCTAAAACAGGCAAAAAAAGTAGCACCTTTCATTTTTAAAGTAGCCGGCCCTCCCTGCCTTACAGGACCATGCCCAGAAAAAGAACCCTGCGGGACAAACATAATAGAGATTAGAAATTTCTTCAAAAATCTATGATAGGAAAATTATTTGTCGTTGCTACACCCATAGGAAACATGAAGGATATAACCTTGCGTGCGATCGATACTCTAAAAGATGTAGATATCATCTTTGCAGAAAGGCCCAGACATTCATTGAGACTATTGTCCCATTACGGAATAAGCAAATCTCTTTATTTATACAATGATAGAAACTGGCAAAAGCAAATAGAAATTGCCTTAAAATTAGTAAAAGAGGGGAAAAATATTGCTTTAATCTCAGATGCTGGGACTCCTGCCATTCAAGACCCAGGCTATCGTATGGTGCAATATTTCCGCCAAAAAAATATTGATGTCATTCCCATACCTGGTTCCTGCGCTTCCATATGTGCCCTACAAGCCTCTGGTCTGCCCACCGACAAATTTGTGTTCTTAGGTTTCCTTCCTCGCTCTCCAGGAAAAAAGAAAAAACTCTTAAAGACATACGGCTTCTTAGATGCCACCTTGATCATCTATGAATCACCATTAAGGGTAAAGAAAACACTGAATTATATAAATGAAATATTGGGTGAAAGAGAAGTGGTGATAGCCAGAGAATTGACAAAGATCTACGAAGAGTTTCTATTTGGCACTCCTCCTACACTTATTTCAAAAGTAGAAAAGATAAAAGGGGAATGCGTAATTCTGGTAAAAAAAAGTGATTAAAAATATCATAAAGGGTGCAAAAACAATCGGCTTTTATACCATTCTAAGCAGAATAATGGGTTTTTTTAGAGATATTGTTATCGCCCATTTTTTTGGTGCTTCACTTCTAACCGACATATTTTTTGTCTCCTTCCGCATACCCAATACCTTTCGTGCATTTTTAGGTGAAGGGGCAATGAATGCAGCGGTAGTGCCTGTTCTGTCCGACTATGAAAAAGATGCAGAGGCAACAGGCAATCTTGTTGTAGTATTTTTCTTTATCTTTCTCGCTTTGACAGCAGCAGGTGTTCTCTTTCCTCAAATCTTTGCTTACATATTTGCCCCCGGTTTATTAAAACATCCTTTACTCATAAAACTCATCCGCATAAATTTCCCATACATCCTGCTTATCGGCTCAGCCATTCTCTTCTCCGGTATAATGAATACACACAAACACTTTGGCATTCCCGCTTTCTCTCCTGTCCTTTTAAATGTAAGTCTTATCGCCTGCACTTATATCTTCTATAATTTCTTTCATATTCACATCTACGCTTTATGCGTAGGCGTACTATTGGGTGGACTGCTTCAAATGCTGTTTTGCATGGGAGGTATATTTTATCTGCGTATACCCATAAAATTATCCTTTCATATTAAACCTTCTACAAAAAAAATTTTTACATTATTGTTACCTGCTTTAGGATCTATGGCGGCCATTCAACTCTATTCTGTATTCAGCACACTTATCGCCAGCTTACTTGAAAAAGGCAGCATTTCCTATATCTGGTATGCTGACCGTCTATTTCAACTACCATTTGCCGTCCTTTCTATAAGCCTTTCTCAAGCTGCATTACCCTATCTCACCGATATGAAAAAAGAAGAGATAAACACTCATCTCTCTCGTTTGTTCCGTCTTATTACATTTATTATTCCTCCAATTAGTGTTTTTCTTATAATATGGGGAGAAGATGTGGTGAGAATTGTATTCGTAAGAGGGGCATTTACACTTTCCAACGCCCACAACACTTACCTTGCCTTAGCTATGTTTATGATTGGTCTCCTGCCTTATTCCTATGTAAAACTCTTCTCGTCAATCTTTTATTCATTTAAAGATACAAAAACACCGATGAAAGTAGCCGTTAAAACAGCAATCTTTTCTATTGCTATGGCTTTTTTATTGGGCTTTACATTGGGCTTCTGGGGATTGGCATTGGCTTTTTCCTTAGGTGGCATAATCAATGCCTTTTTATTATCACATCAGTTAAAAAAGAAAATAGGAAAATTTGCGGGAAGGAAAGAATTGGGTCTTATCTGTGGTTCATTCGCCCTCTCTTTTCTCTGCGCCTCTTTTGTCAGTTTTTTTCTCTCTTTTCTCAATCTTTCCTTTATTCCACAGTTTATCTTAGAATTCTTTTTATTCTTTTCTCTTGTCTTTATAGTTATAGCGATCCTTAGATGGCAAAGAGTGCATCTGTAAACTGACGGGCGTCAAATCCTTTAATATCCTCTAATTCCTGACCGATACCGATATATTTTACGGGAATATGAAGCTCCGAAGCTATTGCAACGATGATGCCTCCTTTCGATGTCCCGTCCATCTTAGTAAGAACAATTCCGGTAATACCTAAGGCTTTGTTGAATTCTTTTGCTTGTGAAATGGCATTTTGTCCAGTGGTTGCATCCAAAGTAAGTAAAATTTCCTGAGGAGCGGAGGGAATAACCTTCTTAACCACTCTCTTCATCTTTTTCATCTCTTCCATGAGATTCTTTTTGGTATGCATTCTGCCTGCTGTATCCAATATAATTACATCAATATTCCTCGCATTAGCAGAACTCACCGCATCATAAGCTACGGCTGAAGGGTCACTTCCTTCTTTTTGTCTTATTACAGGAATATTTACCCTTTTTGCCCATTCTTCCAGCTGTTGAATAGCTGCCGCCCGAAATGTATCACATGCTCCCAAAAGCACGGTCTTGCCTCTTTCTGTAAACAAAGAAGACAACTTGGCAATAGTAGTGGTCTTCCCTCCGCCATTTGTTCCTACCATCATAATTACAAAGGGTTTTTCTCTCAACGCCAATGGTTTTTCTACCGTTTTTAAAATGCTGTATGTTTTTTCTCTTAAAAACAACTCTGCATCTTTTGTCGTCTTTATATCTTTATTTTTGGATAATCCCTCTACCATCTTT
Organism: Desulfurellaceae bacterium; assembly: GCA_023128455.1. Taxonomy (GTDB): domain Bacteria; phylum Campylobacterota_A; class Desulfurellia; order JAGGSF01; family JAGGSF01; genus JAGGSF01. The sequence goes on along the minus strand of JAGMDW010000159.1, from coordinate 411 downwards.
TCTGTTACATTTATACCAAAATCTGCTTCAATCATAAGTTCTTCTATTCTCTCTATATATTCTTCATCTATTTTTTCCTCTTCTCCACCGAGCTTATGTACCTCTTCTGTAAACTGTTTTCTCGTCTTACCCAAACTCTCTGTCAATTTTTTAAAAAATGTCATCTCACTCCTTTTTCAATTAAAATATTTACCAGTCTTTACAAATATAGTTTCTTCGGTGATTTTATATGTATTCGGAATTGAGGGTTGCCTTTGCCAACCCTTGCCCGTTCACCATCCCAGTATATCACCTCGCACGGCATCCTATCAGAAAGATTGTTTAACAATTTATTTACTATGGTTTTCATAATCCACCTCTATTATATAACCCTACCAACTCTAAAGTAACTCTTAGATAATAAAACTTCAA
>JAGMDW010000158.1 GCA_023128455.1 Desulfurellaceae bacterium | reverse complement strand
AATATCCATTCTTTGGCAAACTGTCCATTTTGGATTTCTTCCAATATCTCCTTCATCCTTTCTTTTGTCTGTTTATTAATTATTCTTTGTCCTCTCGTTAGATCTCCATACTCAGCAGTATTGGATATTGAATAACGCATCTCACTTATACCGCCTTCATACAACAGATCCACAATAAGCTTTAATTCATGGAAACATTCAAAATAAGCCATTTCCTCCGGATAACCTGCTTCCACCAGAGTTTCAAAGGCAGCCTTCACTAAAGATGTTACCCCACCACATAGAACAACCTGTTCACCAAATAAATCCGTCTCTGTCTCATCCTTAAATGTGGTCTCAATAATACCTGCTTTTCCTCCTCCAATCGCCGAGGCATAAGATAAGGCTAATTCCTTGGTACTGCCAGAAGGATCTTGCTCCACCGCAATAAGCATAGGTATGCCTCTTCCCTTCTCATATTCCCTGCGCACCAAGTGCCCCGGTCCTTTTGGAGCAATCATCATCACATTTACATAAGATGGAGGAACAATCTGACCAAAATGAATATTAAACCCATGTGCAAAGGCTATAGCATCCCCTTTTTTGAGATAAGATTTAATACTCTCTTCATAAACACTCGCTTGCAATTCATCCGAAACAAGCATCATGATTACATTCGCCCATTCCGCTGCACTTTCAGTATCCATAACCTTCAATCCGCTTCTTTTAGCTTTATTCCTGAGTGACTCTATTTTCTCAGCTACAACAACATCCACTCCACTGTCCTTCAAATTATTGGCATGAGCATGACCCTGACTACCATAACCAATCACCGCCACTTTTTTCCCTCTAATAAGAGAAATATCTACATCCCTGTCGTAATAAACATTCAATACCATTTTATTCTCCTCTTGTCATCGCCACCTTACCAGTGCGAGCTAATTCTTTTATTCCTAAAGGTTCTAATAAATTCAAAATTGCACTAATTTTACCACTATCTCCTATTACCTCTATGGTATAAGAATCGCGGGCAACGCTTACTACATTGGCACGAAATATATCCACAATACGTAATATCTCTGCCCTTGTATTGGCATCGGTATGCATCTTCACCAACGCCATTTCTCTCTCCACATACGGTCTGCCTCTGTATTCTACAACCTTTACAACATCTATCACCTTGTTCAACTGCTTATTAATCTGCTCCAACACCCTTTCATCTCCGCTTGTAACAATTGTCATCCGAGAAAGTAAGGGATCCATAGTTGGAGCCACATTCAACATTTCTATATTGTAACCTCTGCCACTAAAGAGATTGACAATTCTAGACAAAACCCCTGCCTTATTTTCTACCAATAAAGACACAATATATTCCATACAGCACCTCAAACCAGTAACATGTGAGAAATAGGTGCTCCTGCAGGCACCATAGGATAAACATTTTCCTCAGGTGAAATACGTACATCCATAACACAAGCCCCCTTGCAACTCAGCATCTTTCTCAATCCCTCTTCTACATCCTTTTCTTCCTCAAGGCGAAAAGTATCAACACCATAACTCTGGGCTAACTTTACAAAATCTGGTTGTACAGAGATATCCGTTCCTGCATACCTCCTGCCAAAAAAGAGCTGCTGCCACTGCCTAACCATTCCTAAAAAGCCGTTGTTTAATATCACCACCTTCACAGGTAATTTAAATTCCACTATGGTAGCCAACTCTTGCATGCTCATCTGAAAACTACCATCACCCGTTATATTTATTACCATCCGATCGGGGTTCGCTACCTGTGCTCCCAATGCAGCGGGAAAACCAAAACCCATAGGGCCTAAACCCCCTGCACTTAAATGGGTTCGTGCTTTAGTGAAGGTGTAAAACTGAGCTACCCACATTTGATGCTGACCCACATCAGAAGCAACAATAGGATAGATATCCTGCGTCAATTGATAGAGTTTCTCAAGCACATATTGAGGTTTTATCGTCTTTTCATCGCGAATATAGGCAAGCTTATGTTCATTCTTCCAATTTTCTATCATTTCCAACCACGGTTTTCTCATCTCTTCCCAATTTCTATCCTCATACCCATCAAACAAAGGTAACATCTCCTGTAAAATAAGTTTCGCATCACCCACAATAGGATAATCCACTTTTACATTTTTGCTGATGGATGCAGGATCTATATCAATATGCACTATAGAAGCACACGGAGCAAAATCAGAAAGCTTGCCTGTAACCCTATCGTCAAATCTTGCTCCAATAGAAATAAGCAAATCACAATGTTGGATAGCCATATTCGCCCGGTATGTCCCATGCATACCAGCCATACCCAGAGAAAGCTCATCTGTTTCAGGAAATGCACCAATACCCATCAATGTGGTAAACACAGGAATAGATAATTTTTTAGCCAGTTTGTAAACCTCTTCATGAGCTTCCGAGCTTATCGCTCCTCCACCCACATACAGAAGCGGTTTTTTCGCTTTGGCAATTATCTGAGCTACCTTCTTTATCTGCCTGGGATTACCATGATAAGTAGGGTTATACCCACGAATAAATACAGATTTTGGATAATTAAACTCAGTCTCATTTACCTGAACATCCTTTGGCAGATCTATCAATACCGGACCTGGTCGACCAGTTGAAGCAATATAAAATGCTTTTTTTATTGTCTCCGCCAAATCCTCCACATGCTTTACTAAAAAATTATGTTTGGTGCAGGGACGAGTTATACCCGTAGTATCCGCTTCCTGAAAAGCATCATTTCCTATAAGATTTGTAGGTACCTGACCCGTAAAAACCACTATGGGCACAGAATCCATATAGGCATTGGCAATACCGGTAACAGTATTGGTAGCTGCCGGGCCAGAGGTAACAAAAACCACCCCTACCTTTCCTGTAGACCTGGCGTAACCTTCAGCGGCAAATGTTGCTCCATCCTCTCGCCTCGTTAATATAAACTCCAGATCCTTTTGTTTATAAAGCTCATCAAACACATTTATTACTGCTCCACCGGGAATACCAAAGATATGCTTTACTCCCTCTCTTTTTAATGATTCTAAAAGTATATTTGCTCCGTTTAACCTCACTTATCCCTCCTAAAACATATCATTTAAACTATTATTGTAGCCCCAAAAACACAAATTGCAAGCAACTAAAGCAAAGCTTCTCTTCTTCCCTTCTCGTCTGGCGGAGAAAGAACGCCGTCTCTCTCCATTTGCTCAACAATCCTCGCCGCCCTATTATATCCAACCTTCAATCTTCTTTGAATGTAAGAAATAGAAGGGTTTCCCCCCTGTTTGATTATATCTAAAGCTTCTCCATAATATTCATCATACTCCCTGTTTTCGTCTTTCATCTCTTTAGCCTCCTCAATCCCGGAAATAAGTCTACTGTCATATTGTGGCTCTTCTTCCTCTTTCACAAAAGATACAACCCTTCCTATCTCCTCCTCGCTCAAGAAAGCACCATGTATCCTTTTAAGCTCCGATGTACCAGGGGGAAGAAAGAGCATATCCCCACAACCTAAGAGGCTCTCCGCTCCAGATGTATCCAAAATCACCCGAGAATCCGCCTTAGAAGAAACCTTAAATGAAATTCGGGCAGGAAAATTCGCCTTTATTAAACCTGTTATCACATCCACCGACGGTCTTTGCGTGGCACAGATCAAGTGCATGCCACTCGCTCGCGCCATTTGAGCCAATCTAACGATAGAAGACTCCACCTTTCTTGAAGAAACCATCATTAAATCCGCCAATTCATCTATCACCACCACTATGTAGGGTAACTTTTCACATTCACCAGCTTCTGCCTTGCTGTTATATTTTTCTATGTTTTTCACACCGGCTTGAGACATCGTTTTATATCTTCCCTCCATCTCTCCAACCAACAAAGACAAAGCTATTGTCGCTTCTTTGGGATCGGTAATAATAGGCATAAACAGATATGGAATGCTATCATACGCTGTAAGTTCCAACATCTTGGGATCTATCATCACAAACTTTACATCTTCTGGTAACGCCTTATACAAAATACTTACAATCATAGCGTTTATACCCACGCTTTTCCCCGAGCCAGTGGCACCAGCGATGAGAAGATGGGGCATCTTCACAAGATCCGCAATGAACGGTCTCCCTAAAGTATCCTTTCCTAAAGCCAATGTAAGGCGAGAAGTAGAATCTCTAAAACTTTTAGAGCCAATAACTTCTTTCATATACACAGTTTCCCTATTTTTATTGGAAATCTCGATGCCCACCACTGCCTTCCCCGGAACAGGGGCAAGAATTCTCACCGACAATGCCTTCATCGCCATAGCCAAATCATTGGATAGATTAACTATGCGATTCACCCTCACTCCCGCTGCAGGTTCAAATTCATACATGGTAACTACAGGACCAGGCAGCACCCCTGTTACCCTTCCTTCCACACCGAAATTCAACAACTTCTCTTCTAAAGCCTGGGACCTTCTGTATATTTCATCGTTACTGGCAAAAACAGATTTCGTTGTTAGTGACCTTAAAAAATCCAATGGCGGAAAAATCCATTCGCCCACCTTTCGTTCTCCCACCCTATAATCTATCTTTATTTTTTTTTCTGGTTTATAGATCTTAACTTGTTCCTTTGGTAAAAGCTTTTTTTTCTCTGGTTTATTCGATTTGGGAAAAATACTACGGATGCGCAAACCAAGGAGAAAGATAAAAAAGAAAAACAGAAGATAAGTCACAGCAAAACCGCCCGTTCTACCTAAGTAGAGGAAAAAATGTCTTCCTAAAAATGAACCTACAATACCACACTTGTAATATCCTATCCTTATAAGATGCTCGCCAGATGCATTCCATAAACCGTAAAAAAATATATCCACAATAACAACAAGTAAGAACAAAATTAAAAAACCACCGACTAAACCCTTCTTTTTTAAGCTAAAAAGAAACAAAAACAAACATAAAAAAGGCACAAAATAAGCAACATAACCAAAGATAGAAAAGAAAAAATAGGAAATATAAGCACCGGCTAATCCCACTAAATTCTTTATTACCTCTGGATGAGGATAAGATATATCGTTAAAATTATAAGAAAATATGGATAGAGAAAAAAACAAAAAAAGGACAATAAACAGTGACGGAACAAGAAACTTCTTGCACATTAAACCTCCATAACTACCGGCAAAACAATAGGATTCCGCATCAACTTTTTATAAAGAAACCTATTTATCGCTTTTCTTATCTTTTTCTTCAACTCAAATTGATTTGTTCTCATATCCACCCCGGTTTGATTTATAATAAGATGCCTTGCCATAGAACTTGTTTCATCCATAAGTTCTTGAGACATATTTTCATATGTTACGCCTTTCATTATAACATCAGGGCCAGATATCAAATCTCCTGTAGTTTTGTTCAACACGACAAACACCATGCAAACACCATCCTTTGACAACCTCATCCTATCTCTCAATACTACATCCCCCACTTCTCCTACCTCTCTCCCGTCCACAAACATCCTTCCTGCAGTTACACTACCTGAAGCATAAATCTTTTCTTTGCTCAGGTGCAGAATATCACCATTATCCAGAAGAAAAATGTTGGACGGAGGAATGCCCATCTTGCGAGCGATACGAGCATGAGTGAAACGCTTAATATAATCACCATGTATAGGTACAAAATATTTAGGCTTACAGGTCATAAGCATAAACTTTAATTCTTCCTGTGCCGCATGTCCAGAAACATGAACATCAGAATTCTCTTCATGCAATACTTCAGCACCTCTTCTCATCAGCATATTCACAATGCGGGCAATTGCCCTTTGATTGCCAGGTATAGCCTTGGCCGAAATAACAATGGTGTCCGTCGGTTTAATTTTGATTCTCTTATGTTCCCCCAAAGCAATTCTGGATAGACCACTCAGCGGCTCTCCCTGCGAACCCGTAGTTACAATTACCAAACGATCGTCCGGATACATATCAATATTTTCTTCTTTAATCATCATCTCTTCAGGAACCTTAAAATAACCTAACTCTTGAGCAATTAACGTATTCTGCACAATACTCCTGCCTGTTAAACATACATTTCTCTTAAACTTTTGGGCTACATTTACTATTTGCTGAACACGATGAACATTTGAAGCAAATGTCACAGCTAAAATACGTCCCTTGCTTTGAGAGAATATTCGTTGAAAAACATCCTCCAATACCCTTTCTGAAGGTGTAAAACCAGGAACAGTAGCATTGGTACTATCAGAAAGAAGAAGCAAAAGTCCCTCTTGCCCATATCTACAGAAAGAAGTCATGTCAAATGGTTTCCCATCTACCGGGGTATAGTCAATTTTAAAGTCCCCGGTGTGTATAACAACACCCACAGGTGTTCTTATAGCTAACGCAACACAATCAACGATACTATGCGTAACCCTTAATGGTTCTATGGTAAATGGTCCAATAGAAAATATCTTTTTTGCAGTAATTTCGTGATATTTAACATTGGGTAGTTTAAATTCTTCAATTTTCTTCTTCAATAACCCCAATGTAAGTCTTGTTGCATAAATGGGTAGATTCAAATCCCTTAACAGATAAGGAATAGCCCCCACATGATCTTCATGAGCATGGGTAACCACAATACCCTTAAATTTATCCGCATTTTCCAATATATAGCTAAAATCCGGGATAACGATATCTACACCCAGCATATTTTCTTCAGGAAACATCAAGCCAGCGTCCACGATGATAGCCTGATTCCCGTATTCAAATACCGTACAATTCAAACCGATTTCAGTGAGTCCCCCCAAAGGGATAATCTTTAATTCTTGCATATTTTATACATCCTTAAAATTTGTTCGCCCGATAATTCCTGCGGTCTCTTGTCCTTTATATCAAGAGAAAGGGGAGTAAAAATCTTCGCTTTACGCAGGTTGTTGTATACTGTTTTTCTTCGGGCGAGAAAAAGTTTATTTAAAAACAGAAGAAACCTTTCGTTATCTATTTGTGCTTTAGTAGGTTTCAACAAAAGACAACTGGAATAAACCTTAGGTTTTGGGCAGAATGCATCAGGAGAAACAGTAAACAATTTTCTTATACAAAAATGAAACTGCACAAAAACACTAAATCTATTATAACAAGAAGAAGAGGGCAAGGCCAACATCGTATCAGCTACTTCTCTTTGCACCATCAAAATTGCCTGTATAATCTTTTCCTTTTGAAAGATAATATTTCTTATAATCCTCTTAGAAACATTGTACGGCAAGTTCCCTACCACCACACAGTCCTCAGGAAAGATAAAATCTCTTCCATCTCCATGAATAACCTCTATCTTTTTCTTACCTTTAAATCTCTCCTTTAAATAATCTACTAAATCTCTGTCTATCTCCACCGCCTTAACTGTAAATCCTTTTTCAACAATAAACCTGGTAAGCGCTCCTTTTCCCGCTCCAATTTCTACCACCACACGCCCCGAAGGAATATTATTCACGATACTCAAAGCTACAGATTCTTTGTTCAAAAAGTGTTGCCCTAAATATTTCTTCTGCATTGAACAATTTTACCTGCTAATTTAACAGCTTCTATAAAACTAACAGGAGAAGCTACCCCTTTTCCTGCAATATCAAACGCCGTTCCATGATCTGGCGATGTCCTCACAAAAGGAAGGTTTAAAGTTACATTCACCGCTTTATCAAAACATAGTGTCTTCACAGGAATCAACCCTTGATCATGATACATGGCCACAATTGCCGAATATTTCATTCTATTTATAGGAGTAAAAATCGTATCCGCAGGAAATGGTCCCTTAACATCTATTCCCTGCATCTGTGCTTTTTTTATCGCCAATTTTATCGCCAATTTTTCTTCTGAACCGAACAACCCATCTTCACCAGCGTGAGGATTCAAACCACATACACCAATAGATGGACTCTTTATGCCAAAATCCTTTATTAGAGAATCATAAGTACTAACAATAGTGTGCAGTACCCTGTACATAGTTATGAGTTCAGGAACATCGGATAATGCCACATGAACAGTTACCAAACTTACCTTTAAATCCGAGCAGCTAAACATCATAACCGTCTTTTCCTTTGTAGCCCTTCCCAAAATATCTGTATGCCCAGAAAAATCGTGTCCGGCAAGATTCATCGCCTTTTTGTTTAAGGGAGCAGTGACTATGGCTTCTACTTTATTATTCAAGGCATCATCTATTGCACAAATAAAGCTTCTGTAAGCTGCATCCCCTGCCTCTTCGTCTATCTTGCCTATCTTCTCTTTGTCCACTTTATACTGAACAACAGGACAAACATTTATTACATTGGGAAGAAAATCGCTGTTCTCACCTATTATATTGACTGACATATCCAGCCCGAAAAGATCCATATAAAATCGAAAAACGAAAGCGCTCCCATAAACAACAGGCTTGCATATCTTCCAAACTTCAGAAGAAGAAAGTGTCTTTAAAATAATCTCTGGGCCTATTCCTAATGGATCTCCCATTGTCAAAGCCAGTCTTGGCAAACTATTCCTCATACTCACTTTCTTCTAACACCTCGTAGAGTTTCTGTGCCTCTTCTTTTCTTATGTTCCCCTTAGGCAAATCTACCACCTTTACCGTTAGTTTTTTTAACTGATAATAAACGGAAACAATATCATTCTCTCTTATATCTTTAGATGGTTTCGCCTGGTGACCATTTACCCGTATAAAAGCCTTATCACACATCTCCTTAGCCTGCGTTCTTCTCTTTACAAGGCGCGAAGATTTCAGGAATTGGTCCAATCTCATCTAATAATTCTAACCTGCATTCGTTCTCTGGATGCCTTAAGCCACATATTCAGATGATGAGAAACTTTATCATTAAAGACATGATCTCTTATATCCTCTTTCACTGCATCCAAAGGAGCAAAACCACCACCTACCTTATCCAAGATCTTCAAAACATAGATGCCTTCCTTGACTTCTACAGGTCCACACACACCTCCAGACATCGTTTTCTCTATCATGTCCCTTACACTGTCATCAAATGCATTCATAGGTATGAATACAGGTTTATCTTTTTTCACTGAATATACATTCTTGGCCTTTTTAAAATCTATTTTCCCTTGATGAATATTTTCTATTACATCTTTCGCCAATTTCCCTTCACTTTTTTTAAACAATATCATATCTATTTTAACTTCTTTCTCCTGAACATAACTTTTCTTATGACTTTCATAATAGTCTTTCACTTCTGCATCTGTTATGTAGACAAAAGGAACGATAAATTTCTGTATAAATTTCATCCTAATTATATTAAATTCAATTTTCTTTTTATAATAAT
>JAGMDW010000157.1 GCA_023128455.1 Desulfurellaceae bacterium | reverse complement strand
TAGTGGTAGATATATCAGAGGCAGAAGAGCGTTTTTTCTTAAAGGAAAAGGTCTTAAGGGTGAGTGTTTTTATGTCTTTGTTTGATGTGCATGTGAACAGGTCTCCTGTAGAAGGAGAGGTTGTTGACACTCATTATAATAAGGGTAAATTCTATCCGGCAAACAGAGAAAAATCATCACTCTTAAATGAACAAAATGGTGTTTTCATTAAAACTAAATCTGGGAAGAGGTTGGTGGTAGTTCAAATTGCAGGAATAATTGCCCGTCGTATTGCATGTTATGCAAAAAAGGGTAATATTTTTAGAAAAGGCGAGATATTTGGATTGATTATGTTTGGCTCGCGGCTGGATGTATACACGCCTTGTTCAATGAAGCTGAATGTAAAGTTAGGTGAAAGAGTAAAGGCAGGGGAAACGGTGATAGGGGTGTTTGATGAGTAAGAGAAACATTTATATTTTGCCAAATCTATTTACCACCGCAAGTATCGTTACCGGTTTTTATTCAATGCTCTTTGCAGTAAGAGAGAATTTTATCTTAGCGGGGTGGTTTATTGTTTTGGCTGTTGTATTTGATAGTTTAGATGGAACCGTGGCTCGTCTTACTCACTCTCAGAGTACATTCGGCATGGAGTATGATTCATTATCCGATTTGGTGTCTTTTGGAGTGGCACCGGCATTTATCAGTTATATGTGGTATTTGCGATATTTAGATGAAGTGGGTATCTTTTTGTGCATTGCCTATCTTTTAACGGGGGCATTGAGGTTGGCACGATTTAATGTCCAGAATAAGAGGATTAGCTTCGTTGGTTTGCCTATCCCTGCGGCGGCAATGATGGTTATAAGCACGATGCTTATAGCCATTAAATTTAATATACACATTTTCGAGGGTTCCCTTTTCGTTATTTTATTTGCCGCAGTTTCTTTTCTTATGATAAGCAATGTAAGATATAAAGGCTTTAAACATATAAACCCAGGTGGCTTCAAGTGGTGGAAGACAGTGGGGCTGATACCTATTTTTGTAGTTTTTTTATGGAAACCTTATTTTGTGTTGTTTTTCCTTTCTATAGTCTATATATTTTCTGGGCCTGTGGAATGTATGGTAAAAGTTAGTAAAAGAAAGTTGTTTAGAAGGAGAGAAGATGGAAAACAGAAAGATAATAATTTTTGATACTACCTTAAGAGATGGTGAACAGTCGCCCGGGGCAAGTATGAATATAGAGGAAAAATTGCTTATGGCAGAGCAGTTGCAGAGGTTAAATGTGGATGTGATTGAGGCAGGATTTGCTGCTTCCTCACCTGGTGATTTTGAATCGGTGAATCGTGTGGCTCAGAAGATAAAGGGTCCAACCATTGCCAGTTTGGCAAGGGCGGTGAAGGGTGATATTGAACAAGCAGGAGAAGCGTTGAAACCAGCAGAAAGGAAGAGAATTCATACCTTTATTGCTACCTCTCCCATTCATGTGGAAAAGAAGTTGCGTATGGCATACGATCAGGTGATAGATCAGGCAGTAGATGCTGTAAAGCTTGCTAAAAATTATACCGATGATATAGAATTTTCTCCAGAGGATGCAACGAGAAGTAATCGAGACTATCTGTGCCGTATTTTAGAGGCGGTTATAAAGAATGGAGCAACGACGGTTAATATACCAGATACGGTAGGTTATACGGCACCCCAGGAATACTATGAACTTATTAAATATCTTATGAATAATGTGCCCAATATCGACAAAGCTATAATAAGTCTTCATTGTCACGACGATTTGGGTATGGCTGTTGCAAATTCTCTTTCCGGAGTTTTAGCCGGGGCGGGTCAGGTGGAATGTACAATAAACGGGATAGGAGAAAGAGCAGGTAATGCCTCTCTGGAAGAGGTAGTTATGGCTATAAAAACACGGAAAGATTTTTTTAAGGTCTACACGGATGTAGATGCAAAGGAAATCTATAGAGCTAGTAGGTTACTCACAAAACTTACAGGTTTGGTGGTGCAGAGAAATAAGGCAATCGTGGGAGAAAATGCCTTTGCCCATGAGGCAGGTATTCATCAGGATGGAATGATCAAAGAGCGTATGACTTATGAGATTATGAAGCCGGAAGATATAGGATTAAGCGAGAGCAGATTAGTTTTGGGCAAACATTCTGGCAGAAGAGGTTTAGGGAAGCGGTTGAGTGAATTGGGATTTGACCTTTCACCGGAAGAACTTTCCCATGTATTTGAAAAATTTAAGGTTTTGGCAGATAAAAAGAAAGAGGTATATGATGAGGATATTATTGCCTTAATGGACGAGGAGGTATCTCCTTCTCCTGATGTCTATAGTTTAGAGTCTCTGCAGGTGATCAGTGGAACTACTACTATGCCTACAGCAACGGTAGTTTTGAGAAAAGGAGAAGAAAGGATAAAAGATGCCGCATCGGGGAATGGGCCGGTAGAGGCAATTTATGAAACCTTGGAGAGAATTACAGGGTTAAAGGGCAAACTTAGTTCTTACCGTATAAAGGCAGTTACTGAAGGAAAAGATGCTTTAGGCGAGGTCTCTATAAGGGTGAAATTTCCCGATATAAAGAGAGACATTTCAGGTCGAGGGATAGCGGTGGATATTATTGAGGCATCGGCTAAGGCTTATATTAATGCTTTAAATAAGGCTTTAGTGTATAAAAAAAGTGAGTGAAGAGAGAAATTTGTGCGCTATATGTGCATGGAGACACACCTGCAAGAAGAGATTTCTTTCTAAGGGCGTTGTTTTAAATTGCCCTGATTTTGTAAGGGATGTGACGATTAAAGGAGAAATAAAGGAAGATAATAAGGATGCAACAAAAAATAAAGGAACAGCTTCTTAATGTAAGTGTAAGTTTATGTAAGGAGTTAGAAAAAGCTGTCCTGCTCTTTTACTATCAAGATGTGGGGTTAGATTGTGATGGCATAAAAGATATAGGCAGCGATATTAAAAAGATTATTGTTCTAAGGGAAAGTGAAGATATAGATCTAAAAGAACTAAAGGATGTAGGAAATGTGATATCTGTTCCTTCTATAAAAATTAGCCGTATAAACAAGGTAAAATTAGCTTTGATGATTGCTTTGTCTTCGGGCTTGCTAAAAATGGACGAAACGGTTGTCTGCCTTTTGGGAAGAGCGGATGGGCAGGTGGACAGCTTGTTTTGCATAGATATGGCGAGCGAGAATGAGTTTCTATTCTCAGCGAGAGATGTCAAATTAGAGTCGGATATTAAGGGGGAAATTTTTGAGAAGCTTTTGTCTATTGCTTTGGATTTAGCTTCTATGGGAAGAGAAGGGAGAGTAATAGGAACAATATTCATGTTGGGAGATGCGGAGAAGGTAATGAGTTATTCCAGGCAAATGATATTTAATCCATTTAAGGGTTATGCTGAGAATGAAAGGAATATACTGATGAATGATCTTTCCGATACATTAAAGGAGTATAGTTTGTTGGATGGGGCAATAGTGATTGATGGGGGAGGTGTGATTGTTTCAGCTGGTGCTTATCTTGCTTCTCCTGTAAGTGTTGGTGATTTACCTAAGGGTTTAGGTTCCAGGCATATAGCTGCGGCTTCCATGACTGCTTCAACAAATGCTGTGGCTATAGTTGTTTCTGCATCTACGGGTGATGTATCTATATTTAAAAAAGGCAAAATGATTATGCGTATCGAGAGATCTTCTTAAATGACAATTTTAGACGGGAAGACGCTTTCTCAAGAAGTAATGGAAGATATAAAAGTAGAGGTGTTAAATTACAAGAAGAATGGAATTGTTCCCGGGTTGGCCGTGATTTTAGTGGGGGATAACCCTGCCTCTCTGCTCTATGTGAATATGAAAACAAAAGCCTGCGAGCGGGTAGGCATATATTCCATAAATCATCGTTTGCCCAAAGAGATAACAGAGGAAAAATTATTGTCAGTTATTAGGATATTGAATGAAAACCCTATGGTTCACGGTATTCTTATTCAGCTTCCTCTACCTGAACATATAGATGAAAATCGGGTATTGGAGGAAGTGGCTACTTGTAAGGATGTGGACGGGTTTCATCCTTACAATATGGGAAGGTTAGCAAGAGGGAATCCGTGTTTTACTTCCTGTACCGCTTTAGGCATTATGAAACTTTTAGAAGCTTATAGTATAGAGGTGAAAGGAAAAGATGTAGTTATCGTTGGTGCGGGTAATATGACAGGAAAACCGATGGCTCTTCTATTACTCAACCAGAATGCGACAGTGCAGGTGTGTCATATTTTTACTGCAAATCTTAGAGATAAGATAGCTACTGCAGATATTGTAATTTCAGCAGTAGGTAAAAATGGGCTCATAAATGGAGATATGATTAAAGAAAGGGCGGTGGTGATAGATGTAGGTATTAAGAAAATGGGCGATAGAGTGGTAGGCGATGTGGATTTTGAAAGTGTTTCTCCTAAAGCATCCTTTATCACCCCTGTTCCTGGGGGGGTAGGACCAATGACCATTGCCATGCTTCTCCATAATACATTAAAGGCCGTTTCTTTAAGCTTAAGCAGTTAGGTTCTTGCATATAAAAATCTTAAGTATATAATTAGAAAATGCAGTATGATATTGAAGAGAAAACAAGAGAGATTATTAAGCCGCTCGTTAAGATAAGGAAGATTTCTATTTATGATATATTATTTTTGAAACGAGGAAGATATGGAGTTTTGCGCATATATATAGATAAACCAGGTGGAGTGACTGTTGGTGATTGTGCACGAATAAGCAGGGAGATAAGTATGGTTTTAAGTGTGGAAGATTTTATTGATGAACCTTATACATTGGAGGTTTCCTCTCCTGGCATAAATCGGATGCTTAGAACAAAAGAGCATTTTGTACAAAATGTGGGAAATGATATAACGGTTCATACCGAGGAACCTATAGGAGGGCAGAGAAACTTCAGTGGACACTTAGAAGATGTGGATGAGGGGGATATAATCATTCGTTCAAAGGATAAAGTAGTATACAGAATACCATTGACTGTAATTAGAAAAGCTCATCTGGCAGGCATTGTTTAGGAGGCATCAATGAAAGAATTATTTGAATTGGTTGCAAGTATTGCCAAAGAACATGATCTTTCTATAGATGAGCTTTTGGATACTATTAAAGATGCAATGAAGGCTGCAGCACAAAGGAAATTCGGCGAAGACATTCCCGTAGAGGTTGTAGTTGATAAGGAAAAGGGATTATTCCAACTATATGTGGAAAAAAAAGTGGTATCGCATCCTCAAAGTGCAGGTGAGATATCTTTATCTGAGGCGAAAAATTATAAAGAAAATGCTCGCAGAGGAAGTAAGCTAAAAGTACTTATTGATCCAAAGGAAATGGGAAGAATAGCGGCTGCAACAGCTGAGAATGCAGTCCTTAAAATGTTTAAGGAAGCAGAAAGGCGTTCAACTTTCGAAGAATATGAAAAGAAAGAAGGGAAGATTATAACAGGCATGGTTTGGAGTGTTGATGTTCACGGTAATATAATTGTGGATTTTAAAAATACAATGGGTGTATTGCCACAACGAGAACAATCGCCAGCGGATAAGTTTATTGTTGGCGATATTATAAGGGTATACCTTTTAAGTGTAAGAAGAGAGGCGAGAGGTGTGAAGCTTATTCTTTCGCGAACTCATCCTGGTTTTGTAAGGGAATTATTTGTTAAAGAAGTGCCGGAGGTAAGAGACGGGGGAGTGGAGATAAAGGCTGTTGCGAGAGGACCGGGGCAGAGAACAAAAGTGGCTGTTTATGCTAAAGATTCACGCATTGATCCTGTGGGTACATGCGTGGGGTCCAAAGGCGTGCGCATAACAGCTGTGGTGAAAGAATTAGGTGATGAAAAAATAGATGTAATCAAGTGGTCGCACAATGCCTCGGTTTTAATAGCAAACAGCATTTCTCCTGCCAAGGCATTGGCTGTGGAGATAGATGAAGAAAATAGAAAAGCACTGGTGGTTGTTTCTGATGAAGATTTTCCTATTGCTATTGGGAAGAAAGGGATAAATGCAAGGCTGGCAGCCAAACTTACCGGTTATAATATAGATATTGTGAAAAGTTCCGAATATAATTGGAAGGAGGAAGGTGAAGAAGAAGAAGAGATAATAAGAGAATTTTGTAGGTTGAAAGGAGTAGGGGAAAAAGTGGCAGAGACTCTTTATAATGCTGGATACGAAAGTGTTGATGATTTAAAAAGAGCGGGCAAAAAGGCGCTTTTAAATATAAAAGGCTTAGGTAAAAAGAGGGGCAATTTAATATGGGAGCATATCATTCATGGCGAGGAGACTTAGATGGGAAAGGTAAGAATATACAGTATTGCTCAAAGGCTCAATATAAAAAGTTCGGTTGTTATAGATTATTTGAAAAAAAGGGGCATAAAAGCGGCTAACCATTTTAGCACGATAGATGAGGAAACTGCCGATAAGTTTGTACATGAATGGCAACAGAAAAAGGCAACAAGGGTAAAATCCAAAATTATTAGGCCGAAGGCCGCAGCGAAAAAGGTAGAAGAAGAGAGAGAAGCGAGACGGTTGGCTTATGAAGTGAGGAAAAAAGAGCTTATTGAAAGAGCTACCCCTCGAATATTTAAAGAAAGAAAAAAATATGTGAAAAGGAAGAAACAGGAAGAAGAGACGGAAAAGACCGTTAAGATTACCAGTGATACTACGGTTTATGAATTTGCAAGGAAGATTGGCGTGGAGATATCAGAGGTTTTATCCAAGTTGTTTCAGTTAGGTATTATGTTGAGAAAGAATGACTTTATTGATGAAAATGCAGCAGGTATTATAGCCGAAGAATACGGATGGAAGTTGAAGAAAGAGGAAGCAAGGGAGGAGAAACTACTTTCTGGGCTTGCCGCTGAACCTGATGAAGAGAAAAACCTTAAACTGCGCTCGCCGGTGGTTACAGTGATGGGCCATGTGGATCATGGCAAAACTACATTGTTGGATAATATTAGGAAAACGAGGGTTGCTCAGAGTGAAGCAGGCGGAATTACTCAACACATTGGAGCATACATGGTTGCAGTAGATGGGCACAAGATTACATTTTTGGATACACCAGGACATGAAGCATTTACAGAGATGAGAGCTCGCGGTGCAAAGATTACAGACATTGTTATTTTAGTGGTGGCAGCTGATGATGGGGTAATGCCTCAAACCAAGGAGGCGATAGACCATGCCAGAGTTGCCGATGTTCCCATCGTTGTTGTTATAAACAAGATCGACAAACCTAATGCCAATCCCGATAAGGTGAAAAAGGAGTTGGCAGATTATGGTGTTGTTCCCGAAGAATGGGGGGGAGATAATCTATTCACTGATATTTCAGCAAAAAAAGGTATAGGTATTGATGAGTTGTTGGAAAATGTGTTATTGCAGGCAGATATTTTAGAGTTAAAATCAAATCCAGATAAAGATGCGAAAGGAGTGGTCATAGAAGCGCTTTTGGATCCTGCGCAGGGGCCTGTGGCTACTGTCTTGGTGAAAGAAGGAACTTTAAGAAGAGGAGATGTATTTGTTGTTGGTTCAACTTGTGGAAGAGCAAGGGCTTTGATCAGCGATGTGGGAAAGAGAATAAAAGAGGCAGGACCGTCGGTGCCGGTGAGGGTTTTGGGAATTCATGATGTACCATCGGCCGGTGATGCATTTGTTGTGGTTAAGAATGAGAAGATTGCTCGTCAAATTGCTCACGAGCGTACTGTAAGAAAGAAGGAATTGCAGGTTTCATCACCGAAAATGAGTTTAGAAAACTTATTAGCTCAAGCAGGAAAAGAGGTAAAAGAGCTTTCTATTATTATTAAGACAGATGTTTCTGGTTCTATTGAGGCTGTAAGTAATGCTGTGTCCCGTCTTTCTATGGATGAGGTAACGATAAATGTTATCCACGCAGGCATGGGGGCAATTAATAAAACGGATGTTAATTTGGCATTTGCCTCAAATGCTATAATTGTTGGTTTTAATGTTAGGCCAACAATGGAAGCAGCGAAATTGGCTCAGGATTTAAAGGTTGGCATACGCACCTATAAGGTAATCTATGATGTGATAGATGATATAAAAAAGGCACAGACAGGTATGCTTGCTCCTATCTTGGAAGAAGAAGTATTGGGTCAGGTTGAGGTGAGAGAGGTATTTTCTGCTCCTCATATAGGAACGATAGCGGGTTGCTATGTGCGAAATGGTCATGTGTTGAGAAATATGCAAGTACGCGTGATAAGAAATGATGCGGTTGTTTATGAAGGGAAGATTGCTTCCTTGAAAAGATTCAAGGAAGATGTATCAGACGTGGCCGCTGGTTATGAGTGTGGACTGAAAATAGAGAATTTCAACGATGTGAAAGTAGGGGATATTATAGAGGTATACAGGATAAAAGAAGTAGCCCGAGAATGATCGTAGGGTTGTTGGATATTTCATTGCTTTTAAATAATAGTTTTAATTTGAAAGATAAGAGGCGTATTCTCAACAGCATTAAAGATCAATTGCGAAGCAAGTTTAATATCTCTATAAGCGTTGTAGATGATAATGCAAAGTATAATTATTCTCAACTCGGCGTAGCTTGTGTTTCTTCTAATGTGCATTTTACAAGAGAGCTGCTAAATCGTGTTTTGAGAAGCATAGAAGATAGATGTGATGTGGAAGTGATAAATATAGAAAGGAGCATTTTATGAGAAGACCTTGTAAGAGAAGTATAAGGGTGGCCAAAGAGATACATCGGGCATTAGCGGAAACTTTATTATTTGATGTGAGAGATGAGCGTCTTAAGGCTGTTACAGTAATAGATGTGAATGTAAGCAATGATTTAAAACATGCTAAGGTCTATGTGAATGCAAAAAATTATAATTCTCAAGAGGTGATTGATATCTTAAACCATGCTTCTTCCATTATTACACGGGCAATAGCGAAGAGAGTAAAATTGAGATGTGTCCCGCATTTTTCTTTTATCTATGACAGATCCATGCAAAGGGGGCTTTATATAGATAATATATTGAAAGAGATAGAGGAATCACATGAATGAAGAGTGGAGAAGATTAGCTGAGTTGATACAGAGACGAACATCATTTGTTGTTGTTTCTCACAAGAATCCTGATGGTGATGCAATAGGTTCAAGCCTGGCTATGGGTAGGATATTAAGAAAGAAGGGAAAGCAAGTAGAGATATTTAATGCTACGCCTATTCCGGGAAACTTTGCATTTTTACCGGATGCAGATTTAATCAAACCTTTAAAAAAAGGTGGTTGTGAAGTGTTGATTGCTTTGGATTGTGCGGATTTTCAGCGTACTGGTTTCAGCAATTCTGTAAGAGAAGAAATAGATGTAGTGGTAAATATAGACCATCATGGAACAAATACGCATTTTGGTGACATAAATATTGTTGACAGTAATGCCGCGGCGGTAGGGTGTTTGGTGTGGCAATTTGTAAAATATATAGATTTTCCTGTGGATAAAAATTTAGCTACCCAAATTTATGCAGCTATTCTTACTGATACTGGTTCATTCAGGTATCTCAGTACCACGCCCAAAGTTTTAAGAACAGCAGCAGAAATTTTGGAATGTGGCGTGAACCCATGGCATATTGCATCCAATATTTATGAAGAGCGGCGATTCGGTACATTGAAATTATTAGGATTTGCCTTGAGTACATTGGAAACTTATTGTGATGGCAAACTTGCCCTTATGTGTGTTACCAGAGAAATGTATAAAAAGACAAATACCCAAACCAAGTCCACGGAGGGCTTTGTAAATTTTGCGAGAGCGGTGAAAGGCAGTGAAGTGGGTGTCCTTTTGAGAGAAGATGAACCATCCTTCTTTAAAATAAGTATTCGCTCTAAGGGCAGTGTAGATGTTTCTCGAATGGCTGTGATGTTTGGCGGCGGCGGACACAAAAACGCATCAGGTTGTGAGATAAGTGGTAGTTTGAATGAGGTGAAGGAAAAGGTTGTATGGGCGTTTTCTAAAATTAATGATGGACGGTATTCTTCTCATAGATAAAGAACGAGGGCCTACATCGTTTGATGTTGTTCACACTGTAGGCAGAAAACTGAATGTTAAAAAGATTGGACATGCTGGAACATTAGATCCTTTAGCTACGGGACTCCTGATTGTTGGTGTAGGGAAAGCCACAAAAATTCTCTCTTATTTTTCTGTTGGTTGCAAGAAGTATGATGTATGTATGATATTGGGTATATCTACCGATACCTATGATATGGAAGGGAAAATTTTGCACCGCGCACAGTTTGAACCCATACGGCAAAACGAAATAAAAAATGTATTGAACGAATTTATAGGCGAGACTAAACAAGCTCCTCCACCTTTTTCGGCAGTGAAGTACAAAGGAAAGAAGCTCTATGAATATGCTCGAGGCGGAGAAAGGGTTTTTACATCTCCCAAAAAAATAAATATATATGACATTTTCTTTCGGTTTATGGAAAAAAATAGGGTATGTTTTTCTGTGAAGTGTTCAAAAGGAACATATATAAGAAGTTTGGTGGATGATATTGGTAAGAGGCTTAAAACAGGTGCTGTAGTAGAGAGTTTGAGGCGTACAGAATCTTATCCGTTCACAGTGAATGAGGCGATAAAACTTGCTGATTTGGGTGAGAAATTGCCTTACTGTTTGATCAGCATAGACAAAGCGCTTTCTTTTTTGCCCTCCCTGCTCTTGAAGAAAGGATATGAGGAGAAGATAAGGTGCGGACAGAAGATATCCCTTGATTTCTTTGCTCAAGATTTAAAAATAGAAAAAAAGCTATGGCGGGTAGTAGATGAAAATAATCATATCTATGCTATTATTTCCTATAATGGCAAGGGGTTTTTATATAATAGAGTATTTTATTGACAATATCATTATATAGTATTAAAATACAATATAAATAGGAGGTATATAGTAATGGTAGAATTAGCAGAATTAAAGATAACTTGTTGGTCAAAAGATTATCCTGGTGATAGACCGCCCAGATTCTTGCGGGCTTTTTTGCTTTTCTTTCTTCTCGGTGAAGAATCACACGGTTATGATTTGATAGAAAGGCTGAAGCAAATCGGCGTGAAGTATGAAAACTACGAAGTAGGTTATATATATAAAACCCTGAGAAATATGGAAGACGAGGGATTATTAAAATCGCGGTGGAATATAAAGGAAAAGGGTGCTGCCCGCCGCATATATACCATTACGGAAGAAGGAAAGAAAAACTTGGAAAAGTGGACAGAGATGTTTTCTAATCTCAGGAAAAGCATAGATGCATTTCTAAACAGTTATAAAGAGTATAAATCTAAAGAATAATAAAACAACCCTGCCTTGCCTCTATTTTCCCCTGAGGGGGGAATACAAAGGGGATTAATCATAGTAATCCCGAAGCCAAAAAGAATTTAACCATAATTTTACAATCGCCTTTCTGCATCTATCATCATAGCAACAATAAAGGTAATTATAACAAAAGCAGCTATAAATATAATAGGGATGCCAAATAAAGTGTATTTAAAACCTCCTGTCCAGATAAGAGCAGTAGACAATAGAACAGCACACAAAATGAGGGTGAGGTTTCTCTGACGGGAAAATAGATGTTCCCTTCGCAAGAGGTCATTCATGCCTTCCATTCTTATGTTTATATCTATTTCTCCTTTTTCCATTTTTCCCAACAGCCCAGCTAAGACATAAGGTATATGGCGTATCTTTAATATATAAGCGATACTGAAGTGGGTGAACATCGTGTTTAAAATTTTGAAAATATTGAGTTTCTTGGTGATGAATTTTTTAAAGAATGGTTGGGCTAACTCTACAAAGTTGAATTCTGGATAGAGCTTTCTTCCTACCCCGTCCGCAATGATTACCGCTCTTAAAAGCAGAAAACTACCTCTGTTTAAGTATGCTTTATGTCTGCGAGCAAGACTAAATACATCCCTTAACACGCTGCCTAAATTGATTTTCTCTAAAGGCAGAGAGTGATAACTGTCGATCATTTGAGCAATATCTCTTTTCATCGCCTGAATATTAACTTTTTCTCTAAATTCTACAAAATTTTCGATTGCATAAAACATGCGTTCTGCATCTCTCTGGATGAATCCCATAAGCATATCTACAAGATTGAGACTGTCTTCTTCAGACAATCTTCCTACCATTCCATAATCTATGTAACATATTCTGCCATCTTTCATCAGTAGTATATTTGAGGGATGAGGATCGGCATGAAATATACCAAATTCGAAAATTTGCCGCCAGAATATTTCTGCCCCTTCCCGGGATAACTCTTTTATATCAAAGCCCATCTGTTCTATCTTTTCTACATCATCCGCTTTTATTCCATCTATATATTCCATAACAATAATATTCTTTGTGGTGTATTGCCGATAAATGATCGGTACATAAACAAGGGATGTGTCTTTAAACTTTTCTCTGAATATATCGGCGAAGGTTGCCTCTATTTCATAGTTCATCTCTTTTTCTATGCTCTCTTCAAATTCTCTCAGAAAAGGCATGAGGTCCGTTTTGAGTATGCGTTTTATATCTCTGCCGACAATAGATAGAGTATGCCTCATAATATCGATATCTGTTTTCACTATTTCTTCAACCTGCGGTTTTTTTACCTTAATAATTACCTCTTTCCCATCTTTTAGTTTTGCCTTATGCACCTGACCGATAGAGGCAGAAGCAAGTGCTTTTTCATCCACAGAAAGGAAGACTTTATTTAGAGGGGCATGTATCTCTTCTTCTATCCTTGTTTTTATCTGTTCAAAAGGAATAGGGGCTACTTCATCTCTCAATTTTTTCAGTTCATCTGTTATAGAGGGTGGGAAAAGATCTTCTCGTGTAGACAAAAGCTGTCCCAATTTAATAAAAGTGGGACCCAAATCTTCCAGAAGCAGCCTCAGTTTTCGCCCTACATTTGTTACATTTTTTTTGAAAAGAAAAGCTTTTGTGCGTTCTGTAAATTCCCCAAATCCATATTTAGTAGCAATAGTAAAGATTTTTCTCAGTCTTTTGATATTTTTAAAGGGCTGGATTGCCATGCCATCTCCGAAAGAGGTTGTGTTCTATCTTCAATATATCCAATATTTTGCCCACTACGAAATCTGTTATGTCCTCTATATTTTCTGGATGATGATAAAAAGCAGGAATAGGGGGTGCAATCTTTACACCTATTTTACTTAATTTCAGCATATTTTCTAAGTGGATGGGAGAAAAAGGCATTTCTCTGGGACAGAGAATCAGCATTTTGTTTTCCTTTATGGATACATCAGCCATTCTTTCGATTAAGTTTTGGGAAAAGCCGTGTGCAATAGCGGATAGCGTCTTCATAGAACAGGGCATAATTACTGTTTTTTCTACACCGAAAGAACCGCTGGACAAGGGTGAAAACAGATCATCATCTTCAAAATTATAGATTTTTCCTTTAAATCCGGAAGTTATCTCTTCCCATTCTTTGTTCATCTCCAACTTTATAATTTCTTTTGCCCATTTTGATATAACCACATAAACTTCATTTTCATCCCTGGTTAAAAATTCTATTAGTCTTACTGCATATAAAGCGCCGCTGGCCCCTGTTATACCACAGGCAATCTTCATGTTCCCTTACCCCAGGAACCGATGGACTTTAAAGTGAATATGAACCAGATACCTATATTTTTCTTTCTCTCTTTAATGCCTTTTTCATTTTCTTCCATCGTTTCGTTTATAAATGTTTCCAGGTTTATGCCCCAGCAGTCTTCCATGTAGTTTATGCCGAGCTTTTTCTGAGGAAAATAGTCGTCATTTAAATCTTTTTTAAATGAACAATAGATATTTAGGTTAGATTTGGGATAAAAATCCAGTCTTCCTGTCCATGTTTCATCGCTCAAAGAGTAATTGGTGTCTTTATCTCTGTTCATCACATAACCTGTGGAGAACTTCAAGATACCTGCATTCAGGTGTGCATTTTCGCTGCTTTCTGTAAAAAGACCCTTTCTGGTAGAATAATGAGCTTTCCAATCAAAGGAAAGGATATTTGTAGGCTTAAATACACCTTCTATATAAAATGGCTCAAATGGATTCTGGTGAAGGCGTTTTTTGTTTATGTTGTATGGTTGAGAAAACCTTACATATAGAGGATCAAAATATTTATTATTCTTTTTTTTTGTGATTCTATTTTCTAAACTAAAGGTTAACATATTTTTCTTCTCTATGCGGGATATAAAATCGGGCAGCTCGCTCTGGTCACGGTAGGGAATATAGTTGTAAGAGATTTGAGGAATAATTTTGTGTCTTATGCCTTCTGTATTTTCTTTATTTGTGAACCATATTTTTTCCAGTGTGGTGCTTGCGGTAAGTATAGCTTCAGGGACTGTTCTTCCCTTTCTCTTTCTTACACCGATTGCGTTTTTCCACCAGCTGTAATCATAGTGAATCTTTCCCACCGGCAAAAAGCTGAACTGATAAATAGAAAATGGTGCTTTTAATGAGGGATATAATGAGTATACCCATCCCTTTTCTCCTTCTTTTCTGTAATTTTTTGTTAAGTATGTTGATGTGTTTAGATAAAATGGCGTGGATGGAATCTTTTTTTCCGTTATTGAAGCCTCAAATTGTGGATATTTCTGCAGTGTTTTTTTGTTGTTTTCCGAGAGCAAGTCTTCATAATAGTAATTGTTTACAGCCAGTTTATATTCATTTTTGTGCCATTCCCACCACAGCTTGCTTGTTGTATATCTTTCGCTGGTCAAAGAAAGTTCATCGTCTTTAAACACATGATAGTTGTTCCTATTACTTAAATGATTTATATCGGATTTAATGATACCGTATTGGTTTAAGTCCTGGGTATGTTTGATATGCACATTATAGCGGAGGGATTTTTTATCACTTGCCCCATAGGGCTTTTCTTCTTTGAAAAATGTAGTATGCCACTCGCCAAAGCTATCTTTTGTGAAGAAGTATCTATATTCTATATCCATTCCATTTCCCTTTTTCCCCATCCGATTGTATGTGAATGTAGCATCCTGTGAGTCGGAGAGAACTAAAAAAAACGGTTGTCCATATTTAAATCCTCCCCGAGAAGAATATCCAAGAGAAGGGGTTAAGAAACCTGTTCTCCTCTTTTTGTCTAAATCCCGATACACATAAGGCAGAGCAAATACAGGCACCCCTCTTATCTTAAAGATTAAAGGATAGGCCTTCAGATATTTGTCTCTTACTACATAAGTTTTTCTGGCATTGAAGGTCCATTTAGGATGACCACCTTTTTTCTTTAACCAGTTTTTACAGAAACAGGATGTAAGTGCACTATTTTCTGCATAGAAATGGGTTTTATTTAGAATGACGATCTTTTTTGCCTTGACCCACAGAGAATCCTTGGAGATGAACAAGATGGCATCTTCAATAAACCCTTTCCATAAATTTGCATTTACCGTTCCTTTTTTCCCCTTTATCCAATCATCACCAGAACGAAATTCCACATTGCCTTTGGCGTGAGTGATGCCTGTTTCCTTGTTAAAATCTATTTTGTCTGCTTTTAATGTTGCATTTTCTCTTTTAATAATGCAATGTCCCTCTCCGATGTAGAGTTTTTGTTTTTCGTAATAGGTGATGTTATCTGCTTCAATGTGGACCTCTTGTGCGAAGGAATGGACAGGGAGGATAAGAAATAAAAAGATTATTCCTATTGTAATTTTAATATGCATAAACCTTCCAGTTCAGGTCCGGAAAAATATTGTCTTTTTTATAACTCTCTTCAGCAAATTCCACATCTATAAAGTTTCTCTTCAGGTTTTCATACATGTGATTGAACCTGTTTATATGCAGTTTTTCTCTTCTTTCTGCATACTGGCGGCAGCTGCCTCCATGCATGATAAACGGCCAATCAGAGGATTGAGCCAGCAACAATTCTCTTGCCATTTGAGACAGTATAAATGATATTCTTTCATCTTTTGTATCTTTGTATTTTTCTGCCATCTCTTCCATTCTATCTTCCATTTCGTACAGATGTCTGTATATCCAATCATTTGCTCCGTTTAACCATATCTCTCCATATCCCTTCCATCCCCAGCTGGATTCATTCAACCTGCTCATCTGATTTTCTGGATATACATTCAAATACTCATCGGGCGTTATAAGTTTCATGTCAAATTTCTCTATTTTTTTTACTATCTCTTCCAGAAAGTCTATCCCCTCCCACCACCAATGACCGAACAGCTCCATATCATAGAGTGCATTTATGATAGGTTGTCTATCATAAATGTTATTTAAATATTCCATCTGCTTCTGTCTATTGAACAAAAAGTTTTCTGCATGGATGACTGCCCTTTTTTTAGCAGCCTCGGGGTTATACGGTTCTTTTTTCCCTAAATCTACATTACTGCCTGTGATTTTGTAATATTTTAATCCTGTATTTCTCCTTACACCATCTTTATGCAGATGGGGTTTTATATAATCATAGGGGGCATCAAACCCCACATCTCTATAGAATTCCCTGTAAACGGCGTCTCCGGGATAACCTTCCTTTGCACTCCACACCTGTTTGCCAGACTTTGCATCCCTTGCAAAACAAGCAACACCGTTTTCTGTATACATCGGTGCGTAAATACCCCTCTTCGGATAGTGGTCTGCATACATAATGCAGTGTGTTTCTCCAAAGAAGTAATCTATACCTTCTTTCTCTAATATATTTTCTATTCCCCCATAATATCCGCATTCAGGCAGCCACAAGCCTTTTGGTTTTTTACCGAATACAGTTTTAAGGTAGTCAAGGCCTATCTTTATCTGGGCTTCGTTTGCTTTTCCTGCATACCGTAGGTGCGGCATAAAGATATGGGTGGCGGATGTTGTGATGAGATTTAGCTTTTTTTCTTCAAAAAATCTCTTAAATGCTTTTGTAATTGGATTGTAGCGTGAAATTATTTCTTCTACCTTTCTTATCCTCTTCTCATACATCAATATAGATTTTTCAAATGCAGTGTTATTTAGTCTCTTTTTCTCCTTAAAGATAAGCCTTTTCAAATTTTCCATCTTCTTTAAAAATCTCTCTGTTAACAATTTATCTTCCATCATAGAACACAAGGTAGGAGACAGACTGAGCGTTACACTAAAGTCTATGTCTTCATAACATAATCTTTCCAGCATATCTATGAATGGAATATACGTTTCCCACAATGCCTCGTAGAACCAGTCTTCCTCTAAAAAATCATCAAATTCGGGATGACGGACATAGGGCAGATGGGCATGCAAGACGAGATTTAAAAAACCCAGATTATTCTTCATAGGCGTGTTCCATCTCTTCTTCTTTAAGCATCTCTTCTTTCTTTATCCTTGTCTTTCTCAGCTCCATACATATCTTGTTGGTGGATACGGAGCTATTGGGCATCTGAACAAGGTTGGATTGAGCAACCAAGACAAATTTTCCCTCTTTTATCTTGCCTATCTGAGCGAGATAGGTAGTAGAGGGTTTTCCATTCAGATACCAGTTTCCTATATCATTTTCTACCTTAAATGAAAAGATTTCATTGTATTGTGGGAAATACCTGTAGGTGACATCGAATACACTGACTGTAAGCGGCGACTCTTCTGTTGTTTCCCAGAATGTAAATAAATGGTAGGGGTCAACCGACAAAAGAACGATCCTGTTTTTCATATACCTGAAGGGAATGGATTCTTCTTCTATTTGCCTCCAGGACTGAGCTTTATAGAATTTTATCTTTTTTGCCTCTTCGTTCATATTTTCATATTATCATAATTTTTTTGTTTGACAAGCACACCCCCTATCTTCCCCCCGCTCTTGGGCGGGGAGAATACCTGTCTGCGTGCGGCTCGCCCGCACAGGCAGGCAAAGGGGGATATAGAGGGTTAATCCCGAAGCAAAAATATTATTAGCCTCTGGATTACCTCAG
>JAGMDW010000156.1 GCA_023128455.1 Desulfurellaceae bacterium | reverse complement strand
AATTGACGGCAGTAGCAGGAACTTTTATAATTTAAAATTATGGAGTGGAAACCGTTAGGCTTTTCAGACTTAGAAGTGGGGGGTAGGGCGGCGTCTATTAGAAGCCTGCGATTGGCAGATGAGATGGGTTACCTTCGCAGATATAGGGTTTCAACGGTGGAAGGGTTTTTCGGCGAAAAGTTTACTAAAATTCCTGCATGCGGAAGACTGGTCAAGGATAAAGATGGGAAGATTGGAGTCATAATAACAGGTGCACATTCAGGATTTTTTAAGATAGGACGATCTAAACAAGGACAACCTCATCTTCTCGTATCTTTTAGCGCTTTGAGTAAAAAAGTAAAGAAAGATTTGCTCAAGCAGATCAACTATGAACTGTTTGAAGAAGGCAATGCAATCTTGGCGCGAGAGAAATAAATCTTAAAGGCTCACATAGAACTTGCAATTAAGTTGCATCTGTGATATACAACAAATTATGTTTAAGGCAAGCAACGCGGAACAGATGCTTAAAAATAAAGGAGTTTCTGTCACTCCTCTGCGCTTGTCTGTACTTGGAACATTAATTTCCGCCGGAAAGTGTCTTATGGCTGAGGAAATCTTAAAACAGGTTGGCTCTATTAACAAGGTAACTGTTTATAGAATCCTGGAAAAGTTGATAGAAGTAAAGTTGGTGCGGAGATTTTCTATAAAACGAACCTTCTATTATGAAATAGCTGACAAAGACCACAAACCTCATCCTCATCTCATATGTAAGGTTTGTGGTAAGGTAAGATGTTTGAATGCCTCAGAGCTGATGATTATTCTCTCTAATCTATGTAAGCTTTATGGGTTTCAAGCTGACAATATTAATGTTTCTATAGGGGGGGTTTGTAATGAGTGCAGCAAGCAACATAGTTGCAAATAGTGTGAAGAAAGTGCTCATTGTGTTTTTTATATTTTGCATTGTTAACCTTTATGTCCATAAGGCATGGGCTGAAAAGATAAAGGTGGCCGTAACCATTCTTCCTCAAGCAAGATTTGTAGAGAAGGTAGGAGGGAAAAGGGTGCAGGTGACGGTTATGATACCGCCTGGAGCAAGTCCTCATACCTATGAGCCGACACCGAATCAGTTGAAGATGGTAAGTAAGGCCAGGGTTTATTTTAAGCTGGGTTCTGGAATGGGGTTTGAACTGTCCTGGTTGCCTAAAATCATAAGTTTAAATAAAAATATGGTAGTTGTAGATTGCAGCAAAGGTGTCTCACTTATAAAAAATGGAAAACGAGTTGATCCTCATATCTGGCTCTCGCCAAAAAATGCTGAGATTATGGTGGAAAATATCTTCAAGGAACTTGCACAGATGGATCCTCAGTATAAAGAATATTATAAAAAGAATAGGGATATCTATCTTAAAGCACTTAAGGCATTGGATGCTGAGATTGTAAGGAGTTTTAGACATTTAAAACGAAGGGAATTTATAGTTTACCATCCTGCCTGGACATATTTTGCCAGAGATTACGGCTTGGTGCAAATTCCTATTCAGAAAGAAGGTAAACAACCGACTCCGTTATGGGTTGCGGAGGTGATAAAACAGGCAAAAATACATAAAATTAAGATTATTTTTGCCTCATCTCAATTTAGTACAAAGAGTGCCGAGGCAATTGCCAAACAAATCGGCGGCAAGGTAGTGTTAAGTGACCCTCTGGCGAAAGATTATTTGAAAAATATACAAGAGACTGCTAAGGCATTGTTAAAGTCGAATGATGAATAAAAAGGAAATTGTTACACTGGAACATATTTGGGTTTGGCGGGATGGGGTTTTGGCGTTGGAAGATATAACTCTTCCCATAAAAGAGAATGTACTTCTGGGTGTGATAGGTCCAAACGGAGGTGGCAAAACCACTTTGCTATATACCATTTTAGGGTTACTTAAACCTCGGAGAGGAAAAGTGAGTGTTTGCGGCACTTCTCCAAAGGAAGCAAGAAAACTTATAGGCTATGTGCCCCAACGTCAATTCTTTGACCTGGATTTTCCCATTACTGTATTTGGAGCTGTGTTGGTGGCTAGATATAATGGCTTTATGAAAGCTTGCTCCAAAAAAGATAGAGAGGCAGTAGGTGTCGCTTTGAAAGCAGTGGATCTCTTTGATTTAAAAAATGTTCAAGCTGGAAAACTGTCGGGTGGTCAGTTACAGAGGCTATTTATTGCGAGGGCTTTGGTAAGAGAACCCAGACTGCTTTTATTGGATGAACCGACTGCTAATCTTGATTCTCAAATGCAAAAGTCTTTTTACGAGTTGCTATCCAGATTAAAAAAGAAAATGAGCATTGTTTTGGTTACACATGATATTAGTGCTATTTCTGTATATGTGGATGAGATTGCCTGCTTAAATCGTAAGTTGTGTTATCATGGTGATAAGAAAATGGGTATAAAAAAGCTGGCTGAAACATACCAGTTTCCGGTTGACCTTATCCTTCACGAAACACCCTATCGGGTTTTAGAGAAACACGAATGAGTAGTATATTGCAATACAGTTTTATGCAGTACGCTTTGCTGGCGGCACTTTTGGCGGGTATTGCCTGTGGTATTGTGGGTAGTTATGTGGTGGCAAAACGGATAGTGTTTATCAGCGGTGGGATTTCTCATGCGGCATTCGGTGGAATTGGTATAGGATATTTCATCGGTTTAAACCCCATTCTCACTGCTATTCCTTTTAGCCTTTTATCAGCCATAGGTATTGGATTAATATCAAGGAGAACAAAGGTTCATATAGATACCACTATCGGTGCATTCTGGGCTGTTGGAATGGCCATAGGCATCCTGTTTGTTGCCTTAACTCCCGGATATGCACCGGATCTCTTCAGCTATCTTTTTGGCAACATCTTGACTGTTTCTCCTTTAGATCTAAAGCTAATGCTTATCCTGGATATAGTTATAGTTTTAACTACCTTTCTTTTCTATAAAGAATTTCTTGCTATTTGTTTCGATGAAGAATTTGCAGAAGTTATGGGTATGCCAGTAGAAGGATTATATCTCTTGTTGCTTTGTCTTGTGGCTTTGAGTGTTGTGGTGTTAATTCGGATTGTGGGTATCATTCTGGTTATTGCATTGTTAACTATTCCCTCCGCTGTAGTAAAGCGCTTTGCTCATAGCCTCAAACAACTTATGTTCTTTTCTATTATTTCAGCTACAATTCTAACGATTATTGGGATATGGCTTTCCTATTTGCTTAATCTTCCCTCTGGAGCGACTATTGTTTTAACTATGGGAATAGTTTTTGCCATTTCTATTTTTCTTAAGCGTTTCTA
>JAGMDW010000155.1 GCA_023128455.1 Desulfurellaceae bacterium | reverse complement strand
AGAAATTGAACAGGTCATCTTTATCTTTTACAAGAATCTTTACAGCCTTTGGATATTTTGCATTAAAGGTTTTAACAAAGTGATCATATGCTTTTAGAGCATTTTCCTTAGTTTCTGCCATATACATTTCATGAATCATTGATTTTGCCTTAGGCTGCAAGCTTTTTGGAAGCTTATCAAGGATGTTAGCCGTTTTATGAACCCAGCATCTTTGCCTTTTTGTCTTAGGGAAGACTTCATCCAAAGCAGACCAGAAACCGAGTGCTCCATCCCCTATTGCAAGCTTAGGAGGGGCAGCAAGACCGCGCTGTTTTAGATCAAGAAGAATCTCGCTCCAGCTTATCTTACTCTCCCTATATCCGTCACTAACTGCGACAAGCTCTTTTTTGCCGTATTTGTCCGCTCCTATGATTACCAAGATGCAGGTCTTGTCGTCCTCTAAACGTATATTAAAATGTATTCCATCTATCCAAAAGTAGACATACTCTTTATTGTTTAAGTCTCTTTTTGCCCATTTATTATAATCATCCTCCCAGCTTTTCTTAAGACGCACTATATTTGCAGAAGATAATCCTTTTGCTCCTTCACCCAGTATGGCTGAAAGAGCTGTAGGAAAATCATTTGTTGATATGCCCTTCAAATATAGTGCCGGTATAAGATTGTCTATACTCGGCATCCTTCGAAGATATCTTGGCAGGATTCTGCTTGTGAAAGTCTCTTCTTGTAGGTCTCTATTTCTTATTCTTGCCCTTGGCTGTTTTATGCTAATAGATCCTATGCCTGATGCAATTCCCCTTTCAGGCAAATATCCGTTTCTTACAACAATCCTCTTATTGTTTTCATCTACGAGATTATTGTGTGCACCAATATATTCTTGAATCTCATTTTCTAAAGCCATCTGCAGCATCTTTTGAGCACCTCTTCTTGCTATCTCTTCTAAGATAGACTGGTTACTTATTTCTTCTTTTGTGAAATCACTTTTTTGTGTATACTTTTTCATGAGCATGTCCTCCTTTAGTAAGTTTGTTTTTTACAGTTTCATTTTACTAAAAGGATATGCTCATTCCTACTACAACATTTTCGCTCCATACACAACTTTCGATTATAACTCACATCTTCA
>JAGMDW010000154.1 GCA_023128455.1 Desulfurellaceae bacterium | reverse complement strand
TATGACAATTCTGCGAATTGCCGTAAAACCCCCGAAGGAGCTTTTATGACAATTATTAAGGTTTCTCCTTTTATATATGATATTGAAAGAGAAGGCGATATGCTTGTTCCGGCAAGGATGTTTACTGATGAGTTGCTTTTAGAAAAGATAAAACAGGACAGAACGATTGAACAGTTGATTAACATTACCTATCTGCCGGGTATCGTGAAAAGAGCATTGCTTATGCCTGATGGCCATCAGGGATATGGATTTCCTATTGGTGGAGTTGCAGCGTTTGATATAGAAAAAGGTATTATTTCTCCAGGTGGCGTAGGTTACGATATAAACTGTGGAGTAAGAGCAGTTGCCTTGTCTATGTCTCTTTCCGAGATAAAGAGTAAATTGGAAGAGGTGATGAAAGCTTTATATCTTAGGACACCGAAGGGTGCAGTAAGTGATGCTGCGATATATCCAGTAAGAGGAGAGGAGTTAGATGATATTCTGACCTATGGAGCAAGAGCAGCAGTAAAAATAGGATTTGGAAAAGAAAAAGACTTAGAGAGAATAGAAGATAATGGCTGCCTGATAGGTGCAGACCCATCAAAGATAAGTGAGAGGGCAAAGGAAAGAGGTGGTAAACAACTGGGTTCATTAGGTTCTGGAAATCATTTTTTAGAGATAGATGTAGTGGATGAAATCTATGATAAGGATGTAGCCCATGCATTCGGCTTGGAGGAAGAGCAGCTTGTTCTTCTTGTTCACACCGGATCCAGAGGATTGGGCCACCAGGTGTGCGGTGATTATATAAAGAAGATGAGAAACATTGATTATGGCATTAGTGTTCCGGATAGAGAATTGGTTAGTGTTCCTATTTTATCTGAAGAGGGAAAGGAGTATTTTTCCGCTATGTGTGCCTCCGCTAACTTTGCCTTTGCCAATCGTCAGGTCATCTCTTTTAGGGCGATAGAAACAATCAGAGAAGTATTGAAAAAGAATGTAGATTACAATCTTGTCTATGATGTGTGTCACAATATTGCCAAGATAGAAGAACATATAGTAGATGGGAAAACCATGAAACTATGTGTGCATAGAAAAGGAGCGACCCGGGCATTTCCTCCCAAACATAAACTTACACCCCTATGTTATAGAGAGGTAGGACAACCGGCAAACATTCCCGGTAGCATGGGGAGTTATTCTTATATCTGTGTGGGTACTAAAGAGGTAATGGAAGAAAGTTTTGGAAGTATCTGTCATGGTGCAGGTAGGATAATGGGTAGAAGGAAAGCGTTGAAGTCTTTCAAAAAAGATGTTCTTGAAGACTTAAAGAAAAGAGGTATTATAATTCTTTCACCCAGTATAAGATCTTTATTGGAAGAGGTACCGGGTGCATATAAGGATATAAAGGAGATTATCTCTATTGTGGAAGGTGCGAATTTGGCGAGAAAGGTTGTTAGACTTAAGCCAATTGGCGTAATAAAGGGGTAGATATGCATATTGGTGTAATCGGAACGGGATATGTAGGATTGGTGACTGGAGCTTGTCTGGCAGAATTCGGATTGGATGTTACCTGTGTGGATATAGACGGTGAAAAGATAGAGGTATTGAACAAGGGAACTATTCCCATATTTGAACCGGGATTGGAAGATTTGGTTAAAAAAAATCTCAAAGAAGGAAGGTTGCATTTTTCTAAAGATGTTGCCTCGGCAATAAAGAACAATCTTGTTATCTTTGTTACAGTGGGAACGCCATCCAATAGTGACGGTTCGTGTGACATGAGATATGTTAAATCCGTAGCCGAGATGATTAGAGAAAATGCTAATGGGTATAAGGTTATTGTGAATAAATCTACGGTGCCGGTGGGAACAGGTAGGTGGATGAGAAAATTTGTTGCCAAAGATGTAGATGTTGTAAGTAATCCTGAATTTTTGAGAGAGGGAGCGGCGATAACGGATTTTATGTATCCAGAGAGGGTGATTGTTGGTGCGGAGAGCGAGCAGGCTATTGCTATAATGAAGGATATCTATACTCCTCTATATTTAAAAGAAACACCATTTGTCATCACAAATATAGAGACGGCAGAGCTCACCAAATATGCATGCAATAGCTATTTGGCTTTAAAGATTACATTCATCAACGAGATTGCCAATCTTTGTGAATATGTAGGAGCGAATGTAGATGATATAGCAAAGGCTATGGGTTTGGATTCACGCATTGGGTCTAAGTTTCTTCATGCTGGGCCAGGATATGGGGGTTCCTGTTTTCCGAAGGACACAGAAGCCTTAGTTAATAAGTCAAAAGAGGTAGGTTACGATTTTCTCCTTTTGAAAACGACAGTGGAGGCGAATAAGAGACAGAGAGAGATTGCTGCAAAAAAGATAATAAATGCTTTGGACGGAGAGGCAAAGGGAAGGGTAGTTGGTATTTTAGGATTATCATTCAAACCAAATACGGATGATATAAGGGAATCGCCTGCCTTATATATTGCTAAAAGACTAATAGAAGAAGGGGCAAAAGTGAAAGCCTTTGATCCGGTGGCAATGGACAATGCAAGATTAATCTTGCCACAGATCAGTTATGAGAAAAATGCCTATGGTGTGGCAGAAAAAGCAGATGCAATAGTTTTAGCGGTGGAATGGAATCAATTCAGGAGATTGGATCTTGTACGTATATCCAAGGTAATGGAAAAGAAAATATTTGTTGATTTAAAAAATGTTTATGATAAAAAACAACTGCAATCATTGGGATTTAAATATATTGCCTGGGGAAAATAGTTACATTTTTACCTTGTTGTTTTTTACTATCTTTACCCCTTTTGTTAAATAATCGATGAGGGAAATAACAGCCAGAATAATGGCCATATAGATACAAAATGCCAGAAGATGCTTATCATACAGAGAAATGTTTAGTTTATCAATTAGAACAAGCACTACTGTAAATATTTGAAATAGGGTGCATGTCTTGCCATATAAAGAAGGCTTGATTTCAAAATTATGTGTTGCACAAAAGATATATAAACTATCTATGACTAAGACAAGGTCCCTCAACATCACTGTAATCCATAGAATATTCGGTATCCACCCCTTTGCTCCTAATGTGATAAGTGTAGAGTTCAAAAGGAGCCTGTCTGCAAAAGGGTCTATTATGCTGCCTACCTCGCTTTTTTGATTAAACTTACGTGCTATATATCCATCTATAAAATCACTAACAGCGGCAATGACAAAAAATATGATAGTTAAGATTATCTTCTCTTCAAAGAGACAATAAAGGATGGGGAAAACTAATGCTATTCTTATATAGGTTATTACATTAGGTATAGTATATATTCTCATTTCACAATGTGAAAGAATCTATGCCATCTTACAGCGTAGTGTTTGTTCCATGAAAAATAGACAATGAAAGCCTTGCCTAAAATGTCTTTTTCCGGCACAAAACCCCAGTATCGTGAATCTAATGAGTTATCGCGATTATCCCCCATCATAAAATAGTGGTGGGGAGGAACCTTTACAGGGCCGAAATTGTCCCTTGAGCCGGATATGGTGTCTGCAGAAACATTGGTTGTATAATAGGGATATATATGCGGGTCGATAAATTTTGTATATGGATCGATAAGCAATTTGCCATTTACATATACTGTTTTATTCACAATTTTAATTTCATCACCAGGTAGGCCTATGCACCGCTTGATAAAAGCTACCTTGGGGTTTGGAGGCCACTTAAATACGATAATATCCCCCCTTTTTGGTTTGGATATAGGTATGATCTTTACATTAAGTACAGGCAGTCTTACTCCATATATGAATTTGCATACCATGATGTGATCTCCAATGAGCAGACTATTCTCCATAGAACTGGATGGTATACGAAAGGCTTGTACAATAAACGCTCTAATAATAAGAGCGATAATAAGAGCGATGACTATGGATTTTATAAATTTTAAAGTTTTCTTCATTTGCCTTGCATCCCTAAAACCTGAGAGAATGCCTCTTTGGCTATTTTTACATTTCCTATTTCTTTCATGCGTTTTTTCCCCGCCTTTTGTTTTTCTAATAGTTTCATCTTTCTTGTTATGTCACCTCCGTAACATTTTGCTGTAACATTTTTCCGTAATGCTTTTATCTCTTCTTTGGCGATGATCTTTTTTCCTATGGTTGCCTGCAGGCGTACTTCAAATAATTGACGAGGGATTAACTTGCGCAGGTTCTGCAACATTTTTCTAGCATGTAAATAAGCTTTTTCTCTGTATATAATCATACTGAGTGCATCTACCGACTTTCCATTGATCAATATGTTTAACTTTACTACATCAGAGGGTTTATATCCTTCAAACTCATAATCAAAAGAACCGTGACCCTTAGTATATGATTGTAGTCGCTCGTGGAAATCTGTAATTATCTCGCTGAAGGGAAGAAGAACTTTTATGATTACCCTGTCAAAAGATATGTATGTCATCCCTTTTTGTATTCCCCGCTTTTCCTTTAGAAGTTTCATTATGTTGCCCAAAAATTCCGTTGGTGTTATTATTTCTGCTGAGACATAGGGTTCCCATACTGACAAAGCATTGTCTGGAAAATGTGCAGGATTAGAAATATCTATTATTTTTTCTTCTTTTGTTTTTATGTGGTAAACTACAGTGGGTGCAGCTGCCACTATGTCTAATCCAAATTCTGTTTCCAGTCGCTCTCTTGTAATGTTCAGGTGTAAAAGACCCAGGAAACCACATCTGAAACCATAACCTAATGCGGTTGATGAATCTGCCTCGAGAATTAGTGCTGCATCATTCAACTGTAGTTTTTCTAAGGCTTTTTTAAATTCTGGAAAATCTTTGGGGTCTGTGGGGTATATACCCGCAAAAACGCATGGTTTAGATTTTTTAAAACCGGACATAGGAGTGTTTGCTGGCTCTTCGATATTGGTTATAGTATCACCTACCAATGCCTCTTGTATATTTTTAATTCCACAAACCATATAGCCTACTGAACCTGTGGAAAGTTCATCTAATACATTTATCTTCGGTGCAAATACTCCACATTCCATTACTTCATATGTTTTTTTCGTGGAATACATCATGATATTTTCACCGGCTTTAATCTTTCCGTCAAAGACTCTTGCCAGGCATACTATACCTTTATAATTATCATACCAGGAATCTATAATCAGAGCTTTTAGAGGCTTTTCCTTTCCTTTTGGATGAGGTATTTTCTCTATAATTGACTCCAAAACTTTATCTATACCCAAATCGAGTTTTGCAGAAACGGTAATTGCATCTTCTACATCAATTCCTATTGCTTCTTTAATTTCAGTTTTTGTTTTTTCCACATCTGCCGTGGGAAGATCTATTTTGTTAATGATAGGAATAATCTTCAAACCATTTTCTATGGCTAAGTAGGAATGAGCGATGGTTTGTGCTTCCACTCCTTGAGAGGCATCCACTACCAGCAATACTCCTTCGCAGGCAGAAAGGCTTCTGGAAACTTCATAGGAGAAATCTACATGTCCGGGAGTATCAATCATATTTAAAGAGTATTCTTTGCCGGAAGGTGCTTTATAATTAAGTCTTACCGATTGTGATTTTACTGTAATGCCGTGCAGTCTTTCTACTTCTAAGGTGTCCAGGATCTGTTCTTTCATTTCTCTCTTAGATAGCGCATGGGTATGTTCAATCAATCTATCGGCAAGTGTAGATTTACCATGATCGATGTGAGCGATGATGGAAAAGTTTCTTATTCTTTCTATATTCATGGACTAAAATGTAGGACAATTATGTTTTTCTGTCAATAAATATAAACAGTAAAGACCATACAACAAAAAATAAGGCTGAAAAATAGATAAACAGATAGCCGCCCTTTAAATAAACAGACTTTTTATTTTTGCTCAATGAAGAATGACACAGGATTTTTCTCTCTTTCCAGGGAATTCTGGCTACCACTCTGCCGTAGGGGTCAACGATACAACTTATTCCCGTATTGGCACACCTAATTATCCAGGTTCTATTCTCTACCGCTTTAACAATAGAGGTTCTATATAGAATATAGGGTAGAATGCTGCCTTTATACCAGGCATCATTACTTATAATTACTATTCCATCTACATCTCTTTTCATCCATTTTCTCAAAAGGGTTTCAAATTCCAATTCATAACAGATTAAAACACCCAACTTATGAGAACCTGCGACAAAGGGGATGGATTCTGTTCCTTTTGAATAGTCTTTTATCCCTTTTGTAAAATTTTTTATTAAGGGAATACG
>JAGMDW010000153.1 GCA_023128455.1 Desulfurellaceae bacterium | reverse complement strand
AGGTCCTTTTGCTGGTGTGCTTGCCTTAGCAATTCATAATATCGGGGTCCTGGGAAAACTCATCTCAGAGCTTGTAGAGAGTATTGAGCCAGGTCAGGTGGAAGCAATGACCTCGGTAGGAGCAAATAAAATTCAAGTAATATCATACGGAGTAATTCCTCAAATTATGCCCTTGTGGGTATCCAATGTTCTTTATCGCTTTGAGGTAAATATCAGGGCTTCTTTGATTATAGGTTTTTGCGGGGCAGGAGGAATAGGATTTCTGCTATGGGAAGCAATAAGGTCTTTTGAGTCAAAAGAGGTCTGCACCATGCTTATTATTATAGTTTGTATGGTTAGTGCAGTAGATATTATATGCTCAAAAATAAGAACGAAGGTTATATGAGAAGAGAAGAAATTTTTGAGGCAATTGCTATATCTCGTAAACAAAAGCTTATCTCTTTAGCTAAAGAAATTCGCAATGTTTTAAAAGTAAGGATAATAAAGCAGGAAAATGGATTGGTGATGATGCGAGCAAGAGATTCAGTGGAAAATGAGGTTTTTAATTTGGGGGAAATATTGGTAAGTGAAGCTGAGGTAGAAATCAATGGTGTGCTGGGATATTCTCAGGTCTTAGGAGATGATACCGAGAAGGCTTTGGCAGGAGCGATTTTAGATGCAGTTTGTGAGATAAAACACCCCTTTAGAGAGAAGATAATAAAAATGTTAAATCAGGAAAAAAATTATTATGAAAAAGAGAAGGCTAAAGAGTATGCAAAAATAAAATCTACAAAAGTAGAGTTTGAGGTTATGGCAGAAAGATGAAAGAAACGAAATTTGATATTATATGTGATTCACAGAAAATTTTTCGCACTCTTTTAGATGCTTTTGCTCATCCAGGGGAGGTAGTTAAGATTTCTGATTTAAAAATTGTGCCTCCCATAGGTATTAGTAAAGCTTCTGCAGGAGTACTATTTACCCTGCTTGATTTTGAGGTAGGATTTGCTGTTAGTACTTCTAATAAAAAACAAAAAGAAAAGATAGAAGAATATTTCATTATAAATACAGGAAGCAGATTAAAAAACTTAGAGTCTGCTGATTTCATTTTAGCGCTTAGAGAATTACCTCAACTTGAGAGGATAAAAAAAGGAAGTTTAGAGTATCCTGACCAAGGGGCAACAATAGTTTACAGTGTAGAGGAAGTTAATGAACCCCGCCCTTGCATGCACGGGCGGGGTGAAAGTTTATCGGGAGCAGAATCTGTGAGTCTAACTTTAACTGGGCCGGGAATTAAGGGGAAAAGGAATTTGGCATTGAAAGGATTGAAGAAGCAGGAGCTTATAAAAATTATGGAAGTAAACAAGGAATTTCCTTTAGGAATAGATTTCGTGTTTACGGATAGAGAAGACAAATTTTTTGCCCTTCCGCGTTCTACAAAAATAGTAGAAGTTAAGGAGATTCGCCCCGTTAGATAAATTTGGCGGGGTCAACAAAATGAGTATGGACAGGGCTTACTACTGTCCGTATAGAATTAACTAATTAGAGGGGATATCCAACGGGGTGAAGATATGGGATATGTGGCGGCAAAAGGCGGCAGAGAAGCAATTCTTAATGCCGAAGAATTAGTAGAATATTTTAGATTAAAAGGCAAATCTTTACCTTTAAGTGTAAAAGCACTAAAAGAGCAGCTTCGCCTTGCCTGCGATAAGGTAATGAGTGAGGGGTCGTTATATGCTCCAGAGTTAGCGGCTTTAGCCTTAAAACAGGCAGAAGGAGATACAATTGAAGCATCTTTTCTTTTGCGTGCTTATCGCTCCACTCTTCCCAGAATTAGTTACTCTGAACCTGTAGATACTGAAGAGATGTCTATTTTAAGGCGTATTTCCAGTGCTTTCAAGGATATTCCCGGCGGGCAGATTTTAGGCCCTACAAGAGATTATATTCAGAGGTTTTTGAGGTTTGATCTACTTGGGGAAAAAGAGAAGAAAAATGAGCATTTTTCACATATTAACGAAGGCGAACCTGTGCAAAAGGCTCCCAAAGTGATTGATCTACTCAGAGAAGAATGGCTTCTTCCCCAACCGGCAGTAAAAACTAATAAGGAGCCCTATGACATTACAAGATGTGCTCTAATATTCCCTCTTCCTCGTTCAGGAAGGCTTCAGGCTATGGCCAGAGGTGAGGAAGGCGGAATGATGGCCATTGCTTATAGTAGTATGCGCGGCTATGGAGACACGCATCCTACTTTAGCTGAATTAAGAGTGGGATATATTCCCTTGAAGATAAAGCATCCCATTACCGGCAAAACAGTCACAGCAGGAGAAGTGTTGGTTACAGAAGTAGAGATTATTGCCGGCAAGCCGACGCAAACAGGCGAAGAGGTGCCTCAGTTTACTTTAGGGTATGGGCTGGTCTTTGGGCATAACGAGAGAAAGGCTATTTCTATGGCAATGCTTGATATTACAATGAAAACCCAAGAGCCAAAACATCCGGCTGAGGATCAGGAATTTGTTATCTGCCACATTGATAGTATTGAATCCAGTGGATTTACCGCTCACTGGAAATTACCTCATTATGTAACCTTCCAATCAGATTTAGACAGATTGCGCAAAATTCAGAAAGAGAAAGGCTGTAAACTTGAGACAGATATATCAGGAAAGAAGTAATAAGATGAATGAGAAAAATAATCTGCGGCCGGATGAAAAGGAAAGACTTGCTCTGGAGAGAACTCGATTGGCAAGGATTAGAACACACTTAGCTGTGATAAGAACTATTTTGGCAGTTATAGTTTTTTTTGTTGTTATGCTTAAGATAATGAAGATTTGGTAGGTGATAATGATGACAGAAATGATTAAAGGATACAATTTTGCTTTTATTGATGAATATGCCAAAAGAGAAATTCGGCGAAAAATTTTAAAAGCAGTAAGTATTCCCGGATATCAAGTTCCTTTTGGCTCAAGAGAGCTTGCTATTGCCCGGGGCTGGGGGACAGGAGGCCTGCAGATAACTCTTTCTTTAATAGGACAAAAGGATATTTTGAAAATTATTGACCAGGGCTGTGACGACAGTGTGAACGCGGTTAATATTAAAAGGTTCGTTAAAACTACAACAGGCGTAGCTATTACCACTGATACTTTAAAAGCTACTATTATTCAAACACGGCACAGGATACCGGAAGAAGAATTAATAGAAGAGCAGATTCTGGTCTTTCAGGTTCCTTATCCTGAGCCTCTGCGCATAGTAGAACCTCAAGAAGCCCAGACAAGAAGGATGCATGCAGAAATGGACTATGCAAAAATCTGGGTTTTTCTTTATGAAAATATTGTTAAGTGGGAGGAAATCACTATAGGTGCTCGTTATCCTGTTATGGTGGCGGGTAGATACATTATGGATCCTTCTCCTATACCTCGATATGATGTGCCAAAATTAAATAACGCCTCTACCTTATACCTTTTTGGAGCAGGCAGAGAAAAAAGGATTTATGCAGTCCCACCTTTTACAGAGGTTAAGCCTTTAGAATTTGAAGACCACAGATTTAGAATAGAAAATTTTGAAGGCAAATCTTGCCAGCTTTGTGGGAGCACAGATACTTTTTTGGATGAAATCGTCACAGGCGATAAGCAGGTTTATAGTTGTTCAGATACTTCTTTTTGTGAAAAAAGAAGAAAAAATCCTCAAACACCAAGGAGTACTTAGCAATGAGAAAGTGTATATTGAGGATTGAAGGGTTAACTAAAATTTATGGTTCAACAATTGCTGTAGTTTCTGTATCATTTTCTCTTTATCAAGGAGAAATACTGGGGGTTGTGGGTGAGAGTGG
Source organism: Desulfurellaceae bacterium (assembly GCA_023128455.1). Classification (GTDB taxonomy): domain Bacteria; phylum Campylobacterota_A; class Desulfurellia; order JAGGSF01; family JAGGSF01; genus JAGGSF01. The sequence continues at coordinate 3,208 of JAGMDW010000153.1, read as the reverse complement.
TTCCGGGAAAAGCACCCTTGTTCAAAGTTTATATTTTGATATTACTCCAACTTTTGGTAAAGCATATTTAAACGAAGAAAAGAAAAATATATTTGAACTCAACTCACAGGAAAAAAGAAAATTAAAAAATTTTGATATGGGGATGGTTTATCAAAACCCTTATTTAGGTTTAAATTTTGAGATTACCGCAGGGGGAAATGTTGCTGAAAAGCTGCTTATGGCAGATTGGAGGAACTATTCTCATATCCGTAATCGTCTAACATATCTTTTTGAGAAAACAGAACTTCCTTTAAACAGGATGGATGATTTTCCTTCTACTTTGAGTGGAGGCATGCAGCAGAGGATTCAAATAGCCAAAGCTTTAGCAAATAATCCTAAGATTCTTTTTTTGGATGAGCCTACTTCAGGATTAGATTTATCTGTGCAGGCACGGTTTTTAGACTTAGTCAAAAAAATCCAACAGGAACTTAGAATATCTATGATTCTCGTTTCTCATGATTTAGGAGTTATCAGATTATTAGCAGACAGAGTTTTGGTTATGAAAGACGGCAGAATTATAGAATCAGGATTAACAGATCAAATATTAGAAGATCCTCAAAGCTCCTATACTCAGTTATTGGTCAATTCTATGTTATGAAAGAGATGTTATGGAAAATGTAGTGTTAGAGGTTAAAGATTTAAGGAAGAAATTTACTCTTCACCTATTAGAAGAGAAAGAAATAGTTGGCTTTCAAAGTGTTTCTTTTACCCTCAAAAGAGGAGAATTTTTAGGCATTGCCGGTAAAAGCGGCTCAGGCAAATCTTCACTTATTAAATGTATTTATCGCACATATTTGTCAACTTCGGGAAAGATTATTTTTTACCCCAACGGTAGAAACTCGGTAGATTTAGCAACTTGCCTTGATGAGGAAATTATTGATTTAAGGTATAGGAAAATAGGGCATGTAAGCCAATTTTTTTACGCTATTCCAAGAGTTAGCTGTCTGGATATAGTAACGCAGTCTCTCGTTCAACAGGGAGTAAATATTGATGAGGCAAAAAAATCAGCCAAAAATATGCTTTCCTGCCTTTTAATTCCCGATAAATTGTTTGATGCTCATCCTTCCACTTTTAGTGGCGGAGAAAAACAAAGGGTAAATATTGCCCGCGCTCTTGTTAAAGAACCAGAGCTCCTTCTTCTTGATGAGCCAACTGCCAGTCTGGATAAGGTATCGAGAGGTACTGTATTAGAGGAGATTTTTGAATTAAAAAAGAAAGGAACATCAGCAATTGGTGTTTTTCATGATGAGAAGGAATTGAGAAGTTTTGCCGATAAAATTTTAGTTATGGGAAATGAGAGAGAGATAAAAGTATATGAGAATGATAACCCCCGTTAGAAATAGGCCGTCCAAGGCGGATGTCTGTTGTTAGTTAATTTTATGCGAGGTATAAGATGAACTACAAAAATAATTCGGTGTTTATTTCTAACGGGGCAAAAATAATTAATGGCAAAATTCTTACTTCTGAAGGAATAGAGGATAAAAAAACTCTTCTTATTAAGAAAGGGAAAATTATGCAATTTATTCCACATAGATATTTAGATACCCGTCTTTCCAAGTGCAAAGATTGGGTGTTGGATTCTGTTAGATTGTTAACAAAAAAGAAAGCTTCATTTAACTTCAAAAGCGATGGTTCTCGGGTAACAACAGCCGATTACGAAATCCAAAAGTTTTTTCTGAAAAAGCTTAGAAAATATTTTCCTGACGATTTACTGTGCGGCGAAGAAAATGTTGGAAAAAGTAACTTATCTGCTATAAATAGTGATAAATACTGTTGGGTAATCGACCCAATAGATGGAACCAACAATTTTGTCCTGGATATACCCTTTTTTTCAATATCAGTAGGGATATTTTTAAAAGGAACTCCTAAATACGGCATAGTCTATGACCCTGTTCATAAACATCTTTTTGCTGCGCGGCATAATGCTGGCAGTTGGCTTAACGGTCAAAGACTTAAATTGAAATCTGCTAACTTGAATACCTCATCCAATTTAGCTATTCGCACTCCTTTTGATAAAAGAATTCCCGAATATGCTCAGAAATGTTTTACTAACTATAAATTACGATGGTTAGGTTCATCCGCATTACATATCTGTTATTGCGCTACAGGAGCTATAGCTGCGGTTATTGATCATAAAGCCACCATTTGGGATTTTGCTGGAGCAAGCCTGGTTTTATTGGAAGCAGGAGGCTTTTTCACAGATTTTAAAGGCAAAAATATCTATCCATTGTCGGAAAACGGAAAAATCAACACTCATTATTCTATTAGTGCCTCTGCCCCAGGTATTTGTATAAAGGAAATAATAAGATGATAAAAATATTCAATGGCAAAATCGTTACTTCCAGCAAAGTAGAGGGAGGAAAAGTTCTTTTAATTAAGGATAAATGGATTCTGGATATCTGTGTTCCAGAAAAGTCGCCGTCTGGTGAGTTTGAGACTATTGACGCGAAGGGCGATTATATAATCCCCGGATTGGTTGATATCCATTGTGATGCTTTAGAATTTAAATTTCATCCCCGTCCCAATGCAGAGATTCCTTCTGATTATGCCCTTTACTGTTACGAAAAAGAGCTATTATCCTGCGGAATAACTGCCCAGTTCCATGGCATTTATTGGGGAGATGTGCTTGAGAAATACAGAAGTGTTAAATTAGCTCAAGAGATGATTAAAAATATTTTAGATTATAGAGATAAAAGTGTTTTAAATCATAAGATTTTTGTCCGCTTTGACATATCAAAATGTGAGGCAAAAGATGAACTCATGCAGTTAATAAAAGAGAAAATAGTAAATCTTATTTCCTTTCAATATCACCTGCCTGGTCAAGCCCAATTTAAGGATATTAAGACATTCAAAGACTATTATATGAAAGTAAGAGGCTGGAAAGAACAAGAGCTGGAGGAATTCATAACCAATTCTTCTGGCTTTGATATTAGAAATAGATTGGCAGTATTAGATAAGATTTCACAAATGGCAAACAGGTTTAAAATTTCTCTTGTCTCTCACGATGATGACACAGAGGAAAAGGTTCAGTTAATGAAAGAGTTGGGAGTAGATATATCAGAGTTTCCTGTGAATTTTCAAGCGGCACGATATGCCAAACGAAAAAATATGTATGTGGTAGTGGGTGGACCAAATGTTGTCCAGGGGAAATCATCCTGTGGCAATGTCA